>NZ_JAKEVJ010000051.1:0-26436 GCF_022398425.1 Shewanella sp. Isolate7
TTGGGGGATACGCCTTGCTGCTCCTGTCGAAGCTGGTTTACCCATTTACGCATGGCTGAATTACTGACGCCCATCGCGCTTGCAGCCTCAGTTATGCTGTATCCCTGTTTCGTTACCAGCTGCGCAGCTTCTAATTTGAACTCTGCACTGAATGTCGGTCTTGTGTTCTTCATTTCTACCACCTTTTCTCTGGAAGTGAGTCTATCACTTCGTCTATTCAGGTGGCCAAATTCACTATGCCACTACATAAAGGGAAGAACAGCGATTAGATTATTCGCGAAGTATCCATATTTAAGAAAGAAGAAGTTGTGGGGTAATCATTTCTGGCAACGTGGTTACTTTGTGGATTCGGTAGGCGCGAATGAGGAAATAATTAGGCGATACGTGCGGCATCAAGACAGACAAGAGAAGGAAGAGGCCGAGCGTCAATTACAATTGAACGTTGATTAATAAATAAGCCCCCTTATAGGGGGCCAATCAAAGCCACCTTCTATGAAGGTGGATTCTTTACTGCTAACTTATCACTGTTAAGTCAGGGATTTGGTGTAATATATGCCTTAAGCATCCAGATTGCTGAGGAGAACAGCTTAGGTGGCAAAGTCCATTGCCGGCGGGGTCCGTCCGGGGATCATCATAGATATCGAACACAGGCTTCTGAAACAGATCATCGTGGGTAAACAGAAGGCCGTGGCCTCCATGTTTGATGACTTAGATAGAGAACTGGAGAACGACGCCAATAAGCTCGCCATCGAGCGCGACGCCGTGTTTGAGCGCCTCTCAAAGCAGATCCAGGCCAGGCAGGTGTTCGAGGCGGTATCCAAGCAGCTGATCACTACGGTCAATAGCACACTGGACAATCAACTGGCGTCGCCAGAGCTGCTGATACAGCACTCGGGCATCAAGGCCAGTCAGATGTTGATACTTGAGCTGTTACAGCAGAAGAACCTGGATCTGAGTCGGCTGCGCCTGCTGATCGCCGATCTGCCCTGGCTGGCGCGTGATCTGACCAACATGGTCAACAGCCCCTCGTTTCGCCATAAGCGCCAGCAGCGCTCCGATGTAAAGGTGACCGAGATAAAGCTGGTACTCAATTTTATCGGCGTGGAAAACCTCAGGCTACTGATCCCCTATTATTGTCTGCGTAACTGGCTCCCAACCGGGCATGCTAACTTGCTCTGGACCACACGCAAGCTGTGGCGCTACGCCATGGTAACCGGCATTGCCGCCAAGGCCCTGGCGCAGCTCAATAAGCAGGACATGGCAACGGCCTACACCAGTAGCTTGTTCTACCAGTTGGGGATCTCTGTGGTGCTCAAGAATGGTGCCAAGGTCTACGAGAGTATCTGGGGCAACTGGCTGAGGGAAGCCAGTGGAAGTCGCGATAAGGAGCTACATGACGCCGTGTTGGCTACCGAGTTTCCCGCCGAGGATATCTATCAGCAGGTGCTGCACCACGCCCATACCCTCAACTGGCGTTTACCCGAGCTGCTCGATTTCTCGGCCAGCAGTCTGACGCAAACCCAGAGAGAGCTGGACACCTGCCTGAGTTACAGTGAGCTTTCGAGCGAGGCCGCCCTGGTTGCTAGGGCTAGCTGTTATGCCAAGGTGTTGATGCTCGAGGAGATGCGGTTGATCTCGCCCAAAGAGAAGCAGATGATGTTCGACTATTATCAGCTCTCCGAGCAGGAGCAGATCCGTCTCAAGGGGCAGAATTACCGTAAGCTAGATCTCTACTAGCAGATAGCACGTAGAGCATGGCTCATCCTCCCGGCGCCCTAGATACGATTTAACGCGGCGCCTTCTCCTTTCCCCCCTTCACCTCTTTTTTTGCCATATATATTATTGATATTTATGGTATTACTCGGTTTTCCGTCAGGGCCTAGCAATCGTTTTAATCCTTGATTGAAGCCAGTCAGAGCTGATGGACAACAAGGCTCTTGAGAGGGAGCAGTCATTTCGATGGTTTTAGTATGCTTTGCTATGGAAATGTTTTACTATCCAGACCACGTCAAAATATGACTTTATATTTATAAAATTCACATTGTTATGCGGAATTGTGGTCGATAATTTTTTTTCTGACTATTTATGCTCAAGGCTAGGTTATAAACGCTTGTATAACCTTTAAGCTCAAATCTTTATGCATTTGTTATGCACATGCTAAGAAGGCGATATGGTAGGAACTGGTATTTTGATCACGTTTTCGCTATTAATGTCCCCCTAGATAACAAAATAACCGTCACCGAAAGGCATGGCTTTCCGGAAAAAGACGGGTACGACAGGCGATTGAAGCCTTCGGCAACATTGAAAGGATGAGTAGAATGAGCGTAAACCAAAAGCTAACCCGAGCCCAGTTTGATGAAGTAATGGTGCCTAACTATGCACCTTCGGCTGTGATCCCTGTCCGTGGTGAGGGTAGCCGTGTTTGGGACCAGGAAGGCAAAGAGTTTGTCGACTTCGCCGGTGGTATTGCGGTGAACTGTCTGGGTCATTGTCATCCAGCGCTGGTTGGCGCCTTGAAAGAGCAGGGTGAGAAGATTTGGCACCTGGCTAACGTGATGACTAACGAGCCAGCACTGGCACTGGCGACCAAGCTAGTTGAAGCCACCTTCGCAGAGAAGGTTTATTTTGCTAACTCAGGCGCAGAAGCCAACGAAGCGGCCCTTAAGCTGGCCCGTCGTTACGCCCTGGACAAGTTCGGCGCCGACAAAGATCAGATCATCGCCTTCGATAAGGCCTTCCACGGCCGTACTTTCTTTACCGTAAGCGTGGGTGGCCAGGCGGCCTATTCAGACGGCTTCGGTCCTAAGCCACAGTCTATTACCCACCTACCATTCAACGATATCGCGGCGCTGGAAGCCACGGTATCTGACAAGACTTGTGCCATCATGCTCGAGCCATTACAGGGCGAAGGCGGCATCATAGACGCCGATCCTGAGTTCCTGCGCGCCGTACGCGCCCTGGCCGACAAGCACAACGCCCTGGTGATCTTCGATGAAGTTCAAACAGGTGTGGGTCGTCTGGGTGAGCTATACGCCTATATGCGCACCGAAGTCACGCCGGATATCCTCACCACAGCTAAGGCGCTCGGTGGCGGTTTCCCTATTGCGGCTATGCTGACCACCACAGAGATCGCCTCTCACCTTAAGATAGGTACCCATGGTTCGACTTACGGCGGTAACCCATTGGCTTGTGCCATAGGTAATGCGGTACTGGACGTAGTCAATACCCCTGAGGTGCTTGATGGTGTTAAACGTCGCGAGCAGCTGCTACGTGACGGCCTGAACAAGATCAACGAAAAGTACCATGTGTTCACCGAGGTTCGTGGCCAAGGCCTGCTGTTGGGCGCCGTGCTTAACGAGCAGTACCAGGGTCGTTCAAAAGATTTCTTGGTTGCCGGTATCGCTGAAGGCCTGATGAGCCTGGTTGCCGGTCCAAATGTGATCCGCTTTACTCCTTCTCTTGTTATTCCTGAGGCAGATATCGCCGAGGGTCTTGCTCGTTTCGAACGTGCAGTAGCCAAGGTTGTAGCTGGCTAAGCGACGGCATAAGCGCGGGGTAACAGCCGCGCTTTTTTTGTCTGAAAGAAATACTTGAACCTCAAGCGTGGCATGTCGGTCTTAATTGTTAAGGCTGTCTGCGTTTGAACGACAAGGACAAGTGAGGAGACCCGAAGATGTTAATTATCCGCCCCATACGATCGAGCGATTACGATGCCTTGTATCAGATCGCCATCGAGTCAGGTCATGGATTCACGTCTTTACCCGTCAATGAAGAACTATTAAGAAATAAGATCGCCCGCGTGGAGGCCTCGTTCGTCAAAGAGATCGAGAAGCCCTTCGACGAAGGTTATCTTATGGTGCTGGAAGACACAGAGACTGGCGAAGTGGTCGGTACCTGTGGCCTCGAGGCCGCGGTCGGCATGGTCGATGCGTTCTATCACTATCGCCTGGGCACAGAGGTCTACTATTCAGAACAGATCGATGTGCGCAACGAGGTGGAAACCCTGACCCTGTGCCACGACTACACCGGCGCCGCCGAGCTATGCACCCTGTTCTTGCGTGATACCTACCGCAAGAACAACAATGGCCGCATGCTGTCCCGCAGCCGTTTCCTCTTCCTGGCACAACATGCCGAGCGATTCGGTGAGACGGTGATTGCCGAGATGCGCGGCGAGAGCGATGCCGAAGGCAACTCGCCATTCTACGGCTGGCTGCAGAAGAACTTCTTAGGCATAGACTTCGTGCAGGCCGACTATCTGTCGGGCCTGGGGCAGAAGGCCTTCATGGCCGAGATGATGCCGAAAAACAGCGTCTATGTCTGTCTATTGCCCGAAGAGGCGCAGAAGGTGATCGGCGAGGTGCACACCAACACCCGTCCGGCGCTCAACCTGCTGCAGGCAGAGGGCTTTAGATGTCGCGGCTATGTGGATATCTTCGACGGCGGCCCGACGGTCGAATGTAACTTAAACGATATCCGCTCGGTGAAAGAGAGCCGTCTGCTGACGGTCAAGGTGGGCGAGATGCCTGCCTCGAGCTGTAGTTTTATTATCTCAAATACCTTGTTAGCGGGTTACCGAGCCACCTCGGCCAATCTGATGGTCAGCGACGAAACCGACGAGGTGATTCTTTCCCCTGAGCTTGCCGGTGCACTGCTGGTAGCCGAAGGTGAACAGATCCGTGTCTTGGCAATGTAGGAATTTATAATGAGTCAATTTATTAACGGCCAGTGGGTTGCCGGTCAGGGCCATGATGTGGTCTCTAAGAACCCAGCAAATCAAGAAGTTATCTGGGAAAGCAAGACGGCGACCCCTGAGCAGGTTAACGCTGCAGTCGAGGCGGCTCGCGCCGCCCAGTTCGACTGGTTCATGCTGGGTTTCGACGCCCGTCTGGCGATTGTCGAAGCCTACCGGGATCAACTCGAGGCGCACAAAGGCGATATCGCCGAGGTGATCGCTCAGGAAACCGGTAAGCCACAGTGGGAGACTGCCACCGAAGCGGCGGCCATGATCGGCAAGATCGGCCTGTCTGTTGCTGCCTACCACAAGCGTACCGGCACCACAGAGAACGATACACCGGCCGGTCGCGCCGTGCTGCGTCACAAGCCACACGGCGTGGTGGCGGTATTTGGTCCCTATAACTTCCCAGGCCACCTGCCAAATGGCCATATCGTACCTGCGCTGCTGGCGGGTAATACCGTGGTGTTTAAGCCATCTGAACTGACCCCTAAGACGGCCGAGCTGATGCTTAAGCTGTGGGAAAAGGCGGGTCTGCCGGCTGGCGTGATCAACCTGGTTCAAGGGGAAGTGGAAACTGGCAAGGCACTGGCTTCACACCCACAGATCGACGGCCTCTTCTTCACCGGTAGCTCGCGCACCGGCCATATCCTGCATCAGCAGTATGCGGGTCACCCGGGTAAGATCCTGGCGCTGGAGATGGGCGGTAACAATCCGCTGATCATCAAGGGCGTTAAAGATACCCTGGCTGCTGTCCACGATATCATTCAGTCGGCCTATATCTCGTCGGGTCAACGCTGCACCTGTGCCCGCCGTCTCTATGTGGAGAAGGGCGCCGAGGGTGATGCGCTGCTGGCCAAGCTTACCGAGGCGGTTAAGCAGATCAAGGTGGGTCCGTGGAATGCTCAGCCACAGCCATTCATGGGGTCTATGATCTCCGAGGCGGCGGCCAAAGGCATGGTGGAAGCGCAGCGTAACCTAGTCAACCTGGGCGGTACTCCGCTGGTTGAGCTTAAGCATCTGGAAGCCGGTACCGGCCTGGTATCACCCGGTCTTATCGATGTGACTCAGGTGATCGAGCTGCCAGACGAAGAATACTTCGGTCCGCTGCTGCAGGTGGTGCGTTACACTGACTTTGACGAAGCGATCGAGCTGGCGAACAACACCCGCTACGGTCTCTCAGCCGGTATCCTGGCTGACAGCCGCGAAGACTATGACTACTTCCTGGCGCGTATCCGTGCGGGTATCGTCAACTGGAACAAGCAGATCACCGGCGCATCAGGTTCGGCACCCTTTGGTGGTGTCGGCGCCTCGGGTAACCACAGAGCGAGCGCCTTCTATGCCGCCGACTACTGTGCCTACCCAGTGGCTTCGGTCGAGGCCGATGCCCTGGCCATGCCAGCCAACCTGAGTCCGGGTCTGACCCTTTAGTAAAACAAGCATGGGAGTGGGCGTCTTGCCTGCTCCCATTTTTATAGGCGTACACGAAGATCCTCGTTGTACTTATATCGTGAAAACAAACAAACCGGCGCGATAACGACCGGTAACACGATGATGTTAAGGAAGAAATTGATGCATACCGATGTAAACCAGCTATTTGCCGCCCTATGGGACGACTATGTTGAAATGACCCCCTCAGCCGCCAAGGTACACCAGCTATTGGCCAAGGGTGAGACCATCATCAACGATCATATCGCCCTGCGTACCTTCAACATTGCCAAGGTGAACCTGAGCGTTCTGGCGAAGCATTTCGAGTCTCTGGGCTATGTGGCCTGTGGTGACTACGACTTCGAAGCCAAGAAGCTTAAGGCCAAGCACTTCGAGCATCCGGACCCGACTCAGCCTAAGGTATTTATCTCTGAGCTGATGGTCGAAGCCTTCAGTCCCGAGCTGCAGGCCATAGTTCATGGTCTGGTGGAGCAGGTTGATGAAGCCGCAACTACGGCGGATAACTTTCTCTACTCAGGTCGTCACTGGGAGCTGGATTATACAACCTACGAGCAGCTACTGGCCGAGAGCGAGTACGCGGCATGGGTTGCGGCATTTGGCTACCGCGCTAACCACTTCACGGTTTCGATCAACCACCTGCCTGGCTACAACACCATACTCGAGGTGAACGACACCCTGAAGCAGGGCGACTTCGTGCTCAACAGTGTCGGCGGCGAGGTGAAGGGGTCTGCCGAGGTCCTGCTCGAGCAGTCATCGACCATGGCCGACAAGGTCAATGTGGCCTTTAAAGACACTCAGAAGACGATTCCAAGCTGTTTCTATGAGTTTGCCTTGCGCTACCCTAAGGCGGACGGCGAGCTGTACACAGGCTTCGTGGCAGCCTCTGCGGACAAGATCTTTGAGAGCACCAACAACGCAGGCTAATACCAATCGTAATAAATAATTGATCATTCTAGCTTGTTAAAACGCTCGATAACTGTATTAGTATTTTTAATTGTAGAATAACTACTTATCTAAAAATTCTGCTTTGTTCTCAAGCGTTTTTCCTGCGCTATTTCTGATCACATGTTTACTGTGATTGGTATAACCCCTAGGTGAAGCCCTGTGAGCAAAAAGCCGATGCACTGCATCGGCTTTTTTGTTTTTACTCAAGTGCTTAACTCACGATCTTAACTCATGCTCTTTAGGCTTTAGACCCTGAAGCCCAGGGTGATCTTGAGCCCGCCCAGCTGCTGGCTATGCTCGAAGTCTAGGCTTATCTCATACTGCTCGGCAATATCCTTGACGATGGAGAGCCCCAGGCCGTGGCCCATGATCGCCTCATCCAGGCGCTTGCCTCTCTGGGTCAGCTGGCTGAGGGCCTCGTCGGCGACGCCCGGGCCGTCATCTTCTATGGTCAACAAGCTCTGCTCGCCGGATTGCTTGGTCGACACGGCTACCCGGCTGTTGGCCCACTTGAATGCATTATCCAGCAGGTTGCCGATAAGCTCCATGCCATCTTCTCTATGGATGGGCAGGCGATGGATGTGGGTATCGAGATTAAACTGGCAGTCGATCGCCTTATGACCGTGCACCTTAGTGAGGGTCTGCGCCAGGTCCTGCAGATCTTTGGGCAGCTGCATCTGGGCCGCGGGTAACATGTCGCCGGTGATCCTTGCTGCCGCCAGCTTGCGCTCTATCATCTTATGGATCTGATCTAACTGAGCCTGCATGGCTGCGGCCGCGTCGGGGTCTTTTAGTCCCAGCACCTCCACCTGCTGCTGCATCACCGCCAGCGGTGTCTTGAGGCCATGGCTCAAGTTGCCCAGGTTGTTGCGGCTGCGCTCCATCTGCTTGCTCGAGTATTGCAACAGCTCGTTATAGGTCTGGGCCAGGGGGGCAAGCTCGGGGGGGATCTTGCCGGTATCCAGCGCGGTGATCTCGCCCTCTCTGAGCTTCATCAGCGCCCGTTGCATGTCGTTGATGGGCTTGAAGGATTGGCGCAGCAGAATGAAGATCCCCGCCACCATGGCCAGCAACATGGCCAGGTTGACCGACAGCTTAGTGCCGTAGACCTGGGAAAAGACCTGACGACCGATACTGAGATCCTGGGCCACCGTGAGGGTTGCCTGCACCTTGGCATCGGCGCTGCTTAGCCCCAGGGAGAGTAGCTGGATGTCGTGATTCTGCGGTCCCTTGGTCTGCCATACCCGGGTCTGGCCCTTGGTGAGGGGCTCTATCTCCAGGCGTTGATCCCACAGGGAGCGGGATCTGAGCTCGATATCCTTGAGGTTGAGCTGATAATAGCGCCCGGAATAGACCGGCTTGTAGAAGTTAGAGACCTGGTTGGGATCTATGCTGATGTCGCCGTTGTCGAACTGAATAGCCAACAACACCTGTTCTAAATCCTCTTCGAGGCGGTCGATGATGGAGTCGTGAAACGCCTGGCGCAACATGGACTCGAAGATGACGATCGCCACGAAGGTGGAGATGATGACTAAGGCCGACAGCCAGAGGCTGAGCTTAGTGCGAATCGATATCATGGCTTGAGGCCGTGGAAGATATAGCCCTGTCCGCGGCGGGTCTCAATCGCCGTCTTACCTAGCTTCTTGCGCAGGTGAGTCACATAGACCTCCACCACGTTGCTCTCCTTCTCATCGTCAAACTGATACAGCTTGTCTGTGAGCTGCGCCTTGGAGAGCAGCTTCTTGGGCGACATGAGGAAGATTTTCAGCAGGCGGAACTCCATGGCGGTGAGTTCGAACTCCTGCTCACCCACAGTGACACTCTGCTGGCCCTCGTCCAGGGTGACACCCTCGAAACTCAGCTCCTTGGTGGGGCTGTTGGTCTTGCCGTGGGCGCGGTTGATCAGCGCGTGAATACGTGCCAGCAACTCCTGACTGTGGAAGGGTTTGCCCAGGTAATCGTCGGCACCGGCGTTGAAGCCTTCGACCTTCTCGTGCCACTGACTGCGGGCGGTCAGCATGATCACCGGCGTGTTTATGCCCTGGTTACGCCAGGTCTCCAGAAGCTGGAGTCCGTTGCCGTCGGGCAGGCCGATGTCCAGGATGACACAATCATAATGAGTTTCTTTGATCAGGTAGTCGGCTTCGGCGGCTCTGTCGGTGACATCTGTGACATAGCCGGCCTGTTTCAGCTGTTTGGCAAGTTCATCGACCAGTAGGGTGTTGTCTTCGACCAGCAGCAATTTCATCGTCTTTCTCTACCTTAGCGCAGGAGGCGCTTCTGTCTACAGGGAGGCGGCCAACTCGCATCGGCCTGAATTGATAATACACTTTTTCACCCTAAGCGGATATTTCGGCGCTAGTTTTTCTGTGGCACGCAGGCTGGGGGCAGGGGTTTCTGGTCGCTGTGCCGACCTGTGGTGGCATCGATATCCAGGGAGATGAGTTCGCCGTTAGTCGTCTTGATTTGGAGATCGTATTGCCATTTGCCTTGGGCATGAAACAGGTGGGCGTCTACCAGCTTGCCATCACAGAAGGTTTGTACCTGGCTGAGGGTGAGGTCGAGGGAGAGGATCTTGCCTTCGTTGACCAGGGCCTTGGCCTGGTTGTGTTCCAATTCGATTGCGGCGTTGGCGACGGGACTGAGCAGTGAGCAGACACTAAGCAAGAGGGTGCTGATAACGACGGTCGGTTTCACTAAGCTGTCCTAAAAAAATGGCCTGACTAAGGAGTCAGGCCACTTTAACTAAGATCTATTAAATCTAACTTAATGTTAGCTTATCGGGTACCGTAAACCACGATAGTTTTGCCGTGTGCTTGGATCAGATTCTGCTCTTCAAGCATCTTGAGGATACGGCCCACGGTTTCACGAGAACAACTCACGATCTGACCAATCTCTTGGCGAGTGATCTTGATCTGCATGCCGTCTGGATGCGTCATGGCATCAGGCTGCTTAGCTAGGTGCAGCAGCGTCTGTGCGATGCGACCGGCAACGTCCAGGAAGGCGAGGTCGCCCACTTTCTGGCTGGTGCTCTGTAGACGGTAAGCCATCTGAGATGACAGCTTCATCAGGATCTCAGGGTTTACCTGGATCAACTGCTTAAATTTCTTGTAAGAGATTTCAGCGATTTCACAGGCTTGCTTGGCACGAACCCAAGCAGTACGTTCGGCTTGTTCTTCAAACAGACCCAGTTCACCGATGAAGTCACCTTGGTTCAGGTAAGAGAGGATCATCTCTTTGCCTTCTTCATCTTTAATCAAGACGGCAACAGAACCTTTCACTATGTAGTACAGAGTGTCTGAGTCTTCACCCGCATGGATCAGAGTGCTTTTGGCTGGGTATTTATGAATGTGACAGTGTGATAAAAACCATTCCAACGTTGGATCAGGTTTAGGCTTACCAATCAGAGCCATGCCTATGTTCCTCGACTGATTAATGTAAATACAAGAATATGCTAAATAAGCAGATTACGTCAATTAGGCCCAAAAAACCTCGTCAGAGATCAAATTATGGCAATAAGTATGCAGCCAATAACCTAATTTACTTTGCTGTCAGTAGTGGGAGTTTATTTTGATACATTAGTAATATATGTCAACCAATACCTTAGTCAGGCCAGTTTATTTGGCCGACAATGCTGCCCATATCACATCTGTCTACGTCTATTTGCCGGGCCTGGGGGATAAAGCCGCTAATTTTCATGCAGTAAAATACGGTTTTTACTCGACTTGGCGGGGGGATTATTGATAGTGTTAGTCTCTGCGCCGGCGCATCATACCCGGGCCGGGGCAGCTCAAAGTGGTGACTATTTCGTGTCGTATTCAGAAGGCGCGAACTGGTGAAGGAGAGTCTTGAATCGTGACAAAACATGTTTGGAAATTGGCCGCAGGCCTGCTGGCGCTGTTTGCCGTACAGCAGCAAGCCCTAGCGTTTTCTGTCCCCGCCACCGAAGCGGCGGCGCCCGCCAGTAAACTGGCCCATATTCAGCTTAAAGCCAGCCAGGGTGAATCTGAAGCGCAATTTCTTCTTGGTTTAATGTATCTCTCCGGTCGTTTCGTCGAGCAGGATCCTCTGCTGGGTGCCAGCTGGGTCGAACGCGCCGCACAGACGGGCCACAAGAAGGCGGCTCAGACCATAGCGGATCTGGCCTTCGACGGTAAGATCATTCCAAGAGATCTGGCGTTGGCCGAGCGTTGGTACTTGCACCTAGCGAGCGAGCAGGACAAGTGGGCGCAGTTCCGTCTGGGCTTCATCTATGCCGCGGGTGGCAACGGCGTGGCCCGCAACTGTGGCAAGGCAGTAGACAACTTCATGGCCGTGGGGGATGAGATCGCCCTGGGCAATGTGGTGTGGATCCTCTCTACCTGTCCTGAGGCCAAGTATCGCGACGGCGGTAAGGCCCTGGCTATCGGCAAGGGGCTGGTGGAGGCCAACAAGCAAGACCCAACCAACCTAGATAACCTGGCCGCGGCCTACGCCGAGATAGGCGACTACAGCGCGGCGGTGGATCTGCAAAAGCAGGCGATCAAGGCGCTCAAGCAGACGGCCGAGTTCGATAAGTCCGATGAATTTGAATCGAGGCTGGAAAACTATCGGCAGCAGAAGCCGTACCGTGAAGTGGTGCCCCTGTCACAATAGTTCTACTTTCAGTCATTATTGGCTTCAACAACACTTAAACGTCGATTCGGGTCGGCGTTTTTTTATGCCTGGAATCTAGTTTTGGGAAGCTGTGTAGCGTAAGAGGAGGTGTCGGGACGCTAGCATACTCGAGGAAGCAAACAGATCAAGATGGGGGAATTTACTCCCAAGAGTATACTAACTATCAGTCTTTCGCCTGAAATCCCGATAGCCAGCATTCTATGTGAGCAGACTTAAATAAAGCTTAAGCGAAACAATCTCTTTCTGAAGCAAGTGCAAGCGATTAAAAATTATTCGCTATCCAAATCCAGCAGGTGCTGACGCTTCTCCAGCAGATCGCGAATTAGCGGCGTGAGGATAAGCTCCATCGCCAGCGACATCTTGCCACCGGGCACCACTAAGGTGTTGATGCGCGACATGAAGGAACCGTCGATCATCTTCAGATAATAGGGGAAGTCGACATTCTTGATGCCGCGAAAACGGATCACCACGAAGCTCTCATCCAGGCTGGGGATGGTCTTGGCGCTAAAGGGGTTAGAGGTGTCGACCGTCGGTACCCGCTGGAAGTTGATATGGGTGCGGGAAAACTGGGGCGTCATATGGTTGATATAGTCTTCCATGCTGCGCACGATAGAGCCCATCACCTTCTCGCGACTGTGGCCTCTGTCAGAGGTGTCGCGGATGATCTTCTGGATCCATTCCAGGTTGACGATAGGCACCATGCCGATCAGCAGATCCACGTGTTGGGCCACGTCGCAGTCGTCGGTGACCACGCCGCCATGTAGGCCCTCGTAGTAGAGCATGTCGGTGTTTTCCGGCAGCGGGCGCCACTGGGTGAAGGTGCCGGGCATCTGGTTGAAGGGCACGGCCTCGTCGAAGGTGTGTAGGTAGGAGCGGGTCTCGCCCTGGCCGGTGGCACTATAATCGCTGAAACACTGTTCCAGCTTGGCGAAGTCGTTGGCCTCTGGGCCGAAATAACTGATGTTGCGGTTTTCGTTTTGCGCCTGACGGATCTTGAGTTCCATCTCGGGACGGGTGTAGTGGTGAAAGCTGTCACCCTCGATCATCGCGGCATTGATCCCCAACTGACGGAAGATATGGCTAAATGCGGTCGTGGTCGTCGTGGTGCCTGCTCCAGAGGAGCCGGTCACGGCAATAATAGGGTGTTTAGCTGACATTCTTCTACCTAAAAGCGCTGAGCTGATGCCTGAGAAAAGGCATTTGTGAACCAATAGTTATACGGCACACAGAACCTAAAGGTCAACAGGGCTGGTCATCTCGTCCCTGCTGCGTCAAGGTATCTTGCCGCTGGCGAATAGCGATCGATTCCTCCTCTTCGCTGTATTCGACCACAAGCTCGCTGCGGGCCAGCGCCTGACGACACTGCGCGATGGCACGGGCCAAGGCCTGGTCATCCAGGCTGGCAAAGCTGCCATCTTCGGTCTGGGTAAACAAAAATTCCTTGATCAAATTGTCCAGGGTTTCGGCCGGCAGTTGTAACAGGGATTGATAGGGCACTAGCATCTTTAAGCCTCCAGCAGAAAATGGACGATACGCTGCTCCAGATAATATCTGGGCTTGAGGGGATGACCACCGTCGATAAAGCCGACATGGCCACCCTGTTGGTGCAGCTCATAGGTGACCTGAGGCGACAGCGCCTCCTGGCTTGGAATCACCTCATCTGTCATGAAGGGGTCATCCTGGGCGTGGATCACTAGGGTCGGCTTGGCGACTTGGCTCAGGTAGGGCAGACCGCTGGCGCGGGTGTAGTAGTCTTCCACGCCATCGAAGCCATGCAGCGGCGCCGTCACCCTGTCATCGAACTGATGAAAGGTGGTCAGGCTCTCGACCTCGCTCTGGGTCACCGGCATCTGGGCGCTCAGGTCGGGCATTGCCAGCTTGTCATACACCTTCTGCCTTAGCTGCTTGATAAGGTAGCTCTGGTAGACCTTAGAGAAGCCATGTTTGAGACGTGTGGCACAGGCGCCCAGCTGCAGCGGCGCCGAGATCACCACGGCGCGATCCACCAGGCTGGCATCGCCTTGCTCGCCCATATATTTGGCCAGCACATTGCCCCCCAGGCTGTAGCCCACCGCCAATAGCGGCGAGTCGGGATAGTCCCTGCGTAACTGACTCAGGGTGGTGTGCAGGTCTTGAGTGTCACCACTGTGATAGCTGCGGGCGAGGCGATTGGTTACCCCCGAGCAGCTGCGGTGATGGTGCACCAGGGCGCTGACCTTATGCTCGCCCAGCAGTGTTAGCAGGCGTCTGGCATAGTGAGAGTCGGCGCTGCCCTCTAAGCCATGTACTAAGACGACGATGGGCGCGCCTTGAACTGGTTTGGCCAGCCAGTCGAGATCGATAAAGTCGCCGTCATCCAGCTCCAGGCGTTGGCGGGCCAGGGCTGGCCTGCCGACCTTTGTCAGTACGGGCAGTATGGTCTGCACATGGGGATTTCTTGCCCACCAGGGGGGCGTGAAGCTACGCTGGGTCATAAATCGCTATTGCCGAAAATTAAAACATGTGTTTCATTGTTATCTGGGCCGCTAGTGTAGCACAGATCCTGTATTGGCCTTTATAGCCTATCTTAGGCCAGATGGGATACCACAGATGACGGAGCACAGGGAATAAGATGAATCGACGCACCTTTTTAACCACGGCCCTCGTGGGGACCGGCGCCCTGGCACTGGGGGTGAACCTGTATCATCCGCCTCAGGTGAGGGTGAGTGCCTCCCTGGATCAGTCCCATCGCCTGCTGTTTAGCCTGCTAGTGCCCGTGTTTCTCGACGGCGCCTTACCCAATACCCAGTCGCTGCGCGTGGCGGCGCAAAATCGCACCTTAGACGCCATAGTGGCGACCATGGAGCTGCTGCCCGATGAGTCCCGTGAAGAACTCGAGCAGTTATTGGAGCTGCTGGAGTCTCGTCTGGGACTGCTACTGCTGACGGGTAACATGACGCCGCTGTTGATGAGGCAGCCTCAGGAGCTGGTGGCCATGCTCGAAGCCTGGCGCAGCAGCTTTCTCGACCTGATGGTGACGGCCTATCAGGGGGGGCGTGAGCTGGTGCTGGCAAGTTACTACAGCTGCCCCGAGCATTGGACACGATTGAATTACGAGAAGCCGCGGCTGTTTAATTGATTTGACTCTAATCTACTGGGAGTCTAAGCCGCTAGGAACTTAAGCTGCTAGGTACTTAAGCCGCTACGACCCAGCACCACCGATTGCATATTTCGGACTGATAAACATAGACCTTGATAACAGGGCAAAGGAGCGCCATTGGCCATCGAAGATCCCATAGTGACCGGCCTCGCTGGTGGCTGGAAACACATAGATGCCAGTCAACTGACCCAAGACCAAACCCTAGAGGCCGATGTGGTGATTGTCGGCAGCGGCGCCGGTGGCGGCGTGGCGGCCGAGATCATGGCCGAGGCGGGTCTGTCGGTGATCATAGTCGAAGGTGGGCCGCTGAAATCGTCCGAGAGCTTTAACATGGAGGAGCGACGCGCCTACCCTAACCTGTATCAGCAGGCCGCCTCCATGAAGACCAAGGATAAGGCGATCGGCATCTTTCAGGGCCGAGCCGTCGGCGGCTCCACCACCATCAACTGGACTACCTCGATCCGCACCCCGGAGAACGCCCTAAGATTCTGGGCCGAGCACAAGGGGGTGGAAGGCCTCTCCAAGGAGGCGCTAGCCCCCTGGTTCGACAAGATGGAGCAGCGGCTCAATATCACTCAGTGGCCCTTCGAGCCCAATCGTAACAACATGGCGCTGAAACAGGGCTGTGAGGCGCTGGGCTGGGATTACACTGTTATCAAGCGCAACGTGGCGGGCTGCTGGAACACCGGCTATTGCGGCATGGGCTGCCCGGTGAACGCCAAGCAGTCTATGCTGGTCACCACCATACCCGCGGCACTGGATCGCGGGGCGACCCTGGTGAGCCGTGCCAAGGTGAGTAAGATAGAGCACCATAACGACAAGGTGTTTGCCCTCAAGGCCCAGGCGTTAAACGAAGCTCTGCGCCCCAGTGGCGTGCAGCTGATGTTTAAGGCCAAACACTATATCCTCAGCGCCGGCGCTATCCATACGCCGGCGCTGATGATGCGATCGCAGCTCCCGGATCCCAATAAGCTTCTGGGCAAGCGCACCTTTCTGCATCCGACCCTGCTGAGCGGCGCCCTGTTTAATGATGCCATCAATGGCCATAGCGGCGCCCCGCAATCTATCTATTCTGATCAGTTTGTCTGGCAAGACGGCGCCGACGGTGAGCTGGGTTATAAGCTGGAGGTGCCGCCCATTCATCCGGTGCTGATCGCCTCGAAATCTTTGGGCTATGGCCAGAGTCACGCCGAGTTGATGGCCCAGTTTAATCAGTTACAGGTCACCATCGCCCTGGTTAGAGACGGCTATCATGAGGGCAGCCAGGGCGGCCAGGTGCAGCTGACGGACAAGGGCTATACCCTGGATTACCCACTGACCGACGCCTTCTGGCGCGCGGCGCGGCGCGCCTTTGCCAGCATGGCCGAGCTACAGTTTGCCGCCGGGGCGCAGAAGGTGCTGCCCATGAGCGAGGGCATGCCCTATCTGCCGAGCTGGCAGGCGGCCAAGGAGGCCATCGCCGAGATGCCCCTGGCGCCGCTCAAGACTGTGGTGGCATCGGCCCACGTGATGGGCGGCTGCCCGCTGGGTGAAGATACCAGTCAGGCCATGGTCAATAGTCAGGGACGTAGCCACTATCTGGAGAATCTGTCTGTGATGGATGGCTCTCTGTTCCCCACCAGTCTGGGGGCGAACCCTCAGCTCTCCATCTATGGCATCACCGCCCGCAATGCCAGCCTGCTGGCCAGCGAGTTGAGCGGCGGCGTGTAATCAGGCGCTTTTTAGGCCTGGCGGGTCAGGGTCTGCGCCAGCTGGTGGTACTGGGCTATCTCTATCTGATACAGACCGAGGTAGCGGGGCAGGTTAGCCTGTCCCTGCTCGCTGGGTAGCTGTCTGAGTTGGCGCAGTATCATCCGCTGGGACTTTCGCTCCAACATGAGTTCCACCGATAGCATCTGGCGATACTCGGCCTCGGCCAGGTTATGTTTGCTGAGCTTTCTCAGTCGACGATAGGGCTTGAGTACCTTCTGCTCCCAGGTCTCGACCTGCTGGCTGAGCTGCTGCCAATGCTGGTCGCTGAGATAGTAGTGCTGCTCGTCGAGCCACTGAGCCAGCAGCAGTAGGTTGACGTTGAGCCCATAGTCATCCTGCAGCTTGAGATAGAGCAGCTGCCCCTTCTCGTAGAGGCTGTCGCAGGTCTGCCATAGGCTGGCGTCGAAATGATTTACATGGCTCATGCTTCATCCTTGCATTATTTAGCTAAGCGCGGGCGCAGGTTAACTCAGGGCCCTGGCTTCTTGCTCTATGGCTTCGATCTCCTCTTGCAGCTCAAGCCATTCCATCTCGCTCTCTTCGAGTGTCTGGGTCTGCTGGGTGCGCTCGGCCAGTACCTGGGTGAGCTTGGCCTTGTTGTCGGCCTCATACAGGCTGGTATCGGCCAGCAGGTTTTCCAGCTCTGCCAGCTTATCGCTGCAGGCTTGCTGGATCTTCTCCAGCTTGGCCTGCGCCTTCTTCATCGGCGACAGCTTCTGTCTTAGTTCGGCCTCCAGGCGCTTCTGTAGCTTCTTATCCTGGGCCGGGCTGGCATCCTCAGAGGCCGCCGGTTTGTTGGCCTCCTTGGCGGCGTCGAGCAGCCACTGATGGTAGTCGTCCAGGTCGCCGTCGAAACTCTTCACCTCTCCGCCGTCGACCAGGTAGTAGTCGCTACAGCTCAGACGCAGCAGATGTCTGTCGTGTGACACTATAATCATGGCGCCTTCGAAGTCCTGCAGCGCCATGGTCAGGGCGTGACGCATCTCGAGATCCAGGTGGTTGGTGGGCTCATCGAGCAGCAAGAGGTTAGGGCGTTGCCATACAAGCAGCGCCAGCACCAGGCGGGCCTTTTCGCCGCCGGAGAAGGGACGCACCGGCGAGAGGGCCATGTCACCGTTAAAGCCATAGCCGCCGAGGAAGTCTCTCAGCTCCTGCTCTCTGTGGGTGGGGGCCAGTCGCGTCAGGTGCTGCAGCGGTGACTCGTCCAGACGAAGAAACTCCAGCTGATGCTGGGCGAAGTAACCTATGTTGAGGCCAGGATTCGGCTCATACAGGCCGCTCATGGGCTTGAGCTGTTCGGCCAGCAGCTTGATCAGGGTCGACTTACCCGCGCCGTTGCGCCCCAGCAGGCCGATGCGGGCACCGGGCACCAGATTCAAATGCACATGGTTGAGGATCGCCTTGTCGCCATAGCCGACGGAGACCTGCTCCATCTTCACCAGCGGGTTGGGCAGGGCCTCGGGGGCGCGAAACGCCATATGAAAGGGGCTGTCAGCCTTGGACGGCAGCAACTCAGTCATTCTCTCTAACGCCTTGAGGCGGCTCTGAGCCTGCTTGGCCTTGCTGGCCTTGTAGCGGAAACGGTCGACGAAAGATTGCATGTGGGCGCGCTCTTTCTGTTGGCGCTCGAAGGCCACTTGTTGCTGGGCCATGCGCTCGGCGCGGATCCGCTCGAATGCCGTGTAGTTGCCCTTGTAGTAGTTCAGCCTGTGGTGCTCGACATGCACTATCTCGTCGACGATGGCGTCGATAAAGTCTCTGTCGTGGCTGATGAGGATAAGTGTGCCCTGGTAGGCCTTTATCCAGCTTTCCAGCCAGTACATGGTATCTAAGTCGAGGTGGTTGGTGGGTTCGTCCAGCAGCAAGAGTTCCGAGCGGCACAGCAGTGCCTGCGCCAGGTTGAGACGCATGCGCCACCCCCCCGAGAAGCTCTTGACCGGATTTTGCTGTTCGGCCTCACTAAAGCCCAGGCCAGCCAGTAGGCTGGCGGCGCGGGCGCGGATGCTGTAGCCGCCGATGGCGTCTATCTTGCCGTGGAGTAGGGCAATTTGGTGGCCGTCATCATCAAGCTGCGCCTTGTGCAGCGCCGTTTCCAGCTCGCGATATTCCCTGTCGCCGTCGATCACATATTCCAGCGCGCTTACCTCCAGCGCCGGCGTCTCCTGGGCGACGGTGGCGATCTGCCAGCCTGTGGGCACGCTGATCTCGCCCTTATCCAGGCTGAGTTGTCCCATGATCAACGCAAGCAGAGATGACTTGCCCGTGCCGTTGGCACCCACCAGGCCGACCTTGTGGCCGGGGTAGACAGTCAGAGAGGCTTCGTCCAATAGGGTCTTGGAGCCGCGAATAAGTTGCGCTTGGGTAATGGTGATCATTGGGGTCGACTTGATGCATAGCTAAGGATTAATAGGCTTGGGATGATAGCCCAGTTGGGGTATGGCTTGCCACTCTTTAGCCGGGACATTTTGAATCCGATAGGGTGTTTTGTTGCTGCTTGTGGCAAAATGGCCACATCGACAGAGTTTTTATGCCAACAGGTAGAGTCAAGCGTGAGTAGAGTCAGAGTCAAGAAGCGTTTCGTTGCCGGTGCCAAGTGCCCCAAGTGTCATGCCCAGGACAGTATCGTGCTGTTCAAGGAGCAAGGTGTCGAAACGGTTGAGTGCGTCGAGTGCGATTACCGTGAGCAGCAGGCGGAGGCCGAAGTGGCCAAGCAGGCCACCGGCGCCGTGATAGGGGTGTTTAAGCCCTAACGCTATTTAGGCGTGAAAAACCTAGTCGCGAAAAGCCTAGTCGTGAAAAACCTAGTCGTGAAAACTTAGTCGCGAAAACCCTGCTGTAGAAACAGGTGGCGCGTTTGATTAAAGCGCGCCTCATCGCAGAGTATGAAGTCGATCGCCAGCTGGGCGTTCTCCTGTCTGAACTTCTCCGTCTTGGCGATTTCATATTCGTTCATCACGATATTCATCGCCTCCACCGTCCATTCACATTCCCCCTGGCCTATGCTGACCTCGTCGGGATCATAGTGGGTCACCATCCAGTCTTGTAGCTGTTCGTTGTCTATCTTGGCCTGTTGCCAGGCGGTGAGCTGGTCGATGAGTTGTTGTTTGCTGATGTTGGCTTGGTTCATGGCGAGAATTCGGCTTGTCACCGTCTATTTGATATGGATGGCGCTAAGCATAACCCAAAGCCAGACTGGCGCGAACTCTTGCGGCGGCCTAAGCCCCAATGCGCTGATCGGATCTTTCGTTATTGGGTTGCTTTGGTTGCATTTTTGTCATCAATGGTTAAGGAAACTTGATCCCCGTCATCACACTAAGGTTGCGTCTGGGCGCGGCTCGGGGTAGTTTGAGGTGTTTTTTTGCCTGGAAGACTCAAAATGAGTAACAATACTCAGTCCACAGCGGCGCCGCGCTTCCCCAGAATCTTCTGGATCGCCAACGGTGTCGAGCTGCTCGAACGAGCGGCATATTACGGGGTGTTCATCGTTATCACCCTTTATCTGTCGCGTATCTTAGGCTTTAGCGATGTCGAAGCCGCCTGGTTGGCGGGTTCATTCTCTGCCGGCCTCTATTTCCTTCCCACCTTCAGCGGCGCACTTGCCGACAAGATAGGTTTTCGCGGCGCCCTCCTACTGGCATTTGGCCTGCTGACCATAGGCTATGCCTCGCTGGCGATATTCCCGGCGCTCATTGAGAGTCAGGGGCTGGTGGAGTATGGCAAGGAGACCATCTACCACGGCCTGAAGGAGGCGGATATCCGCTGGGCTATCGTGCCTATCCTGGTCGTCATCATGATAGGTGGCTCATTTATCAAGGCGGTGATCACAGGCACAGTGGCACTGTCGACCACCACAGAGACCCGCGCCAAGGGTTTCTCTATCTTCTACATGATGGTCAATATCGGCGCCTTCTCGGGTAAGACAGTGGTGAAGCCGCTGCGCGAATCCATGGGCGACCTGGGACTGATTAACCTTAACTACTTTGCCGCCACCATGACGCTGATCGCCTTCTTCAGCATCATGCTCTTCTTCAAGAGCACGGAGGAGAACCGTTCGGGCAAGAGCCTGGGCGAGATCTGGCAGGCGCTGCTCAAGGTGCTATCAAATGGCCGCCTGATCACCCTTATTCTGATCATCACAGGCTTCTGGATGGTACAGCATCAGCTCTACGCCACCATGCCTAAGTATGTGCTGCGCATGGCCGGCGAGGGCTCATCGCCTTCATGGTACGCCAACGTTAACCCGCTGGTGGTCTTCCTCTGCGTCAGCTTTGTCACAGGTTTGATGGCCAAACGCAGCGCGCTGACCTCTATGACGGTGGGCATGTTTATCATGCCGGTATCTGCGCTGCTGATGGCGTCTGGCAACATGTTTGCCGGTACTGACACCATCTTAGGCATGCATCCTATCGCCGCCATGATGATTATCGGTATCGTCTTCCAGGGCCTGGCCGAGTGCTTTATCTCGCCGCGTTTCCTGGAGTATTTCTCGCTGCAGGCGCCCAAGGGCGAAGAGGGACTGTACCTAGGCTTCTCGCATCTGCACTCCTTTATCAGCTCCCTGCTGGGCTTCGGTCTGTCGGGTTATCTGCTAGAGGCTTACTGTCCGGATCCGCGCGTGTATAACGACCACGCCGCCTGGGTCGAGGCCTCGGCACATGCGCACTATATCTGGTATGTGTTTGCCGCTATTGCCAGCGTGTCGGCGGTATCGCTGATCATCTATGGCGCGGTGATTAAACGTATCGACGCCAAGAATGATACCGACGCCGAACTGGCAACCGCCTAACTGTTTGACTCAGTTTGGGTCGGTTAAACCCTGAAAGCCGCCGCGATAGCTCGCGGCGGCTTTTATTTAATTCCCCGCCCACATTGGCAGCATTGATAACGGATTGCTGCTATAATCGCCGCCATATCCACGCACGCCCTTGAGCTCTCTCATCGGCCACTGCCATTCATAGCTTTATTTGTGCCTGATCTATATGAGTTTTATCTTGGCACATCATTAGGAAAATACCGTGAGTCAATCTGACGCTACTACGCCAAGCGGGGCTTTCGATAGCCTGCCGCTAAAACCCGCTTTGCTCGATACCCTGAAATCTATCGGTTTTCACCAGATGACGCCGATTCAGGCCCAGAGCCTGCCCGCCATCCTCAATGGGGGCGATGTGATAGGCCAAGGTAAGACGGGTTCGGGCAAGACGGCCGCTTTCGGCCTTGGGTTGCTTAACAAGCTAAACGTGAAGCGTTTTCGCATCCAGTCCCTGGTGCTTTGCCCCACCCGTGAGTTGGCTGATCAGGTGGCGGCGGAGCTGCGCACCCTGGCTCGTGGTATCCACAACATCAAGATCCTCACCCTGTGTGGTGGCGTGCCCATGGGGCCACAGATAGGCTCGCTGGAACACGGCGCCCACATTATCGTCGGCACGCCGGGGCGCATCATAGATCACCTCGAACGTGGCCGTTTGGATCTCGACAACGTCGATACGCTGGTGCTGGATGAGGCGGATCGCATGTTGGAGATGGGCTTTCAGCGTGAGCTGGACGCCATCATGCAAGAGGTGCCCCGCGAGCGTCAGACCCTGCTGTTTAGCGCCACCTTTCCCGAGCAGATACAGAGCCTCAGCGAGCAGTTTATGATCGACCCTCTGATGGTGAAGGTCGAGTCTCACCACGACGGCGAGACAATCGAGCAGCACTTCTATGAGTGCGGTAACAACAATGATCGCATGAAGGCGCTACAGCTCCTGCTGCTCAAACATCAGCCCGAGAGCGCCGTGGTGTTCTGTAACACTAAGCGCGACACCAAAGATGTGGCGGCTAAGCTGACCAACGCAGGTTTTAGTGTCGTGGCCCTGCATGGAGACTTGGAGCAGCGCGATCGCGACCAGATGCTGCTGAAGTTTGCCAACAAGAGCGCCAGTGTCATGGTGGCCACAGACGTAGCGGCCCGCGGCCTGGATATCGACGCCCTGGACATGGTGGTCAACTATCATCTGGCCTACGATACCGAGGTGCACATTCACCGCATCGGTCGTACCGGACGTGCCGGTAGCAAGGGCGCGGCCTACAGCCTGTTTAACCATGAAGATGGTTACAAGCTCACCATGCTGGCGGACCTGCTTGGCCGCGAGATAGATGGCGAGACGCTGCCAGGTGAAGGCCTGCTCGACACCTTGCCGCCTCAGCCTAAGATGGTGACCATACAGATAGATGGTGGCAAGAAGCAGAAGGTTCGCCCCGGGGATATCCTCGGCTGTCTCACCGGCGAGAACGGTATCGAGGGCAGTGAAGTGGGTAAGATTAAGATCACCGAGTTTCGCTCCTACGTGGCGGTAGATCGCAAGGTGCTGCGCAAGGCACTCAACAAGATTGTGAAAGGCAAGCTTAAGGGCAAGAGCTACCGGGCGTGGGAGTTAAGGTAAGGGTTCACGCTATGCTAGCGGAGTAATTGGAAAAGGAGCTGACTGACGTTAGCTCCTTTTTTGTTGTCTGGCGTTTGGCGGGGTGTGGTATTGGGTTAGTTTGTTTGAAGGTCGACCCTTCATGGAAACTTATTGCCTGCCGCAGGCTTTATGTGCAGATACGCCCGTGACACGCTGTGCGTAATCTGACCTCCAAGGATGGAGGGAATGCCGAAAAATGTCGGGAACATTTTTGGCCATGCCGCCGAGAGCCAAAAGCGTGCTTACACCCGTATCTAACGTCTCTTCGATTGAGCATCACTGAGTGCCTATTGGGGAGGAACATTTGGCCATATTGATATTGGCGGGAGATTTGAAGGTTGTACCTTCATGGCAATCTATCGCCTGCCCGGCGGAGGGTTGTGCAAGCACTCTTTTGGCACGCCGAGGTTCCGTCCTTGGAGGCTTCACGGCGGCGTCCATGCCGCCGAGAGCCAAAAGTGTGCTTACACGCGGTGTTTAACGTCTCTTCGATTTGGCCGT
Organism: Shewanella sp. Isolate7; assembly: GCF_022398425.1. Lineage (NCBI taxonomy): Bacteria > Pseudomonadati > Pseudomonadota > Gammaproteobacteria > Alteromonadales > Shewanellaceae > Shewanella > Shewanella sp. Isolate7. The sequence continues at coordinate 23,618 of NZ_JAKEVJ010000051.1, forward strand.
GTTAGGTGTGAAGAGGGAATGAAAAAGCTGATCTGGTTTTGCCCCAAAGTGAGTTAACACTTTGTCGGTGGAGCAGTACCTAACGGACTTTCTGGCCTAGCAATTTGTCATCGCTACACCTGCGTGATCTAATTCACTACTCCCCAACCTAAGGAAGGTGCGAATAAGTCCCGTGCTTGCTCTGCGTGTGCTTAAAGTGGATAGATGCTAGGCACAGTTTGCAGCGAATGGCCCTAGTCCTTCGCAAGAACTGTAACGCAGCAAATACCGCTGTAAGCCTCGCCCTGCGGGGCTTTGATAGCAACACCATTTCGGCGTTATTCAACTTCAGCAGGCCTCGGCATGCCCTCAGTTGAATGCCTTGAACTGTCGCTGCTATCAAAGCCAGAGCTGTGATTCAGATCACAAGGATTTTGAACGACTTTTATCCTGTATTTGTGCGCTTTTTCTCATTTCGGTATAAATAAATAGCTTTAAAATTAACTGCTTATAACATTCGTTAAGTAGATAATAGGTTTGGAAAACGCGCATGCGCGTTTTTCCAGATGGTATATTTAGCAAAATGCTGATAAGTTCATTACATACAGATAGTTAACTGTGCGCGTTTTCACTGGTCCAACGAGGTAAACGCGCATGCGCACTAATAAGCTGTTACATGAGTGAATTATGAAGAAAATGTTTTTGTGTTTAACCGTTGTATTTTTCTCAAGCTCTACATTCTCAGGACAATGGTTTGCTGTTGATGGCGGGGTAATTGAAGTTAAATTAAATACCTCAGAGGTAGAAAATTCTTTATGGAAGTATGTCTCAAGTAAGTCAAATAAAAAATTTGCATCCAAAGAGTTATACGTATTTCAGTATAAAGCAATCACAAAGGACACCTTGAAAATAATGGGTTCCTGTGATGTTCAAAAAGAAGCTGACCTCAATAAAGCCTTTTATATGGTTTTTGATGGTGGTTCTTGTTATTTTCAAATTAAATATAATTTAAAGACAGGCATGTTTTCTGAGCTCAGTGTTAACGGTGAAGCCTAAACATGTAACCAGTTGCTGTTTTGGAACTTCGTTTCACTCAGTCCACAAAGCAAAGCGTTATATTCCTAGAGTTTAATCAACATGGAGAGTTATAAATGAGAGTATTGTTTTTTAGTTTTGTTTTACTTTTTTCAAAGTTTTCACTTGCATCAGGTTTAATGTTAGCTGAGGGAGTTAAGTTACAATCAAATTCACTTGGGGAAGAAAGGGACTTATTAATAAAACTTCCAAAGAACTATCACAATGAAGAGAAATCATACCCTGTACTATATGTACTTCACGGTCAATGGGATATGCTTTCAACTTTATCGACTCTTGATCTTTTAGAAGATCAAATTCCAAACTTTATAGTTGTCGGTATCGAAAGTAGAGGAAAAGAACTTAGTCCTGAAAATGGAAAAACAACACCCTTTGCTAACTTTCTAGAGAAAGAAGTTGTCCCATATGTTAATGAAAATTATCGAGTTGCAACTTATAGCATTTTGTCTGGGCACTCCAATTCAGGGCGCTTTGTATTGGATTATTGGTTAAGTGACAATCCAGTTTTTTCGAAATACTTTGCTTTTAGTCCCTCTCTTGATGATGGCTACATCGTAGACAAAGTATCTAAGTTAAATTCTGAAGTTTTAAAAACAAAAGCTCCTCTTACGATCACCATCGCAAATGAAGGTGAACATATGCAAAGTCCTTTTACTGAATTAACAAAGAAGCTTAGTAACCTATCTAAAGGTTCTTTTGAATTCCAAAAATTCCCAGAAGAATCTCACAGAACTACTAAACATCCTTCGATGCAGTATGCTTTACAATCAACATTCGCTGGCTGGGAACCAACATATGAAGTAAAAATCTCAGGTTTAGATGGCTTAAAAGAACACTATACAGATTTATCTAAAAAGTATGGATTTAAAGTACTTGTCCCTACCGAAACTTTACAGAAACTAACCGCTCATTATGCAATTTCTAAAAATTCGACTGAAGAACTTAACAAGCATATAGCTTTCACAATTAATCAATCACCAGAAGGTATAGACTCACTTTTTGAAATATCTGATTATTTGTCTAGTAATGGGTATAAAGAAGCAGGTGAAATTATTCTAAATGAAATATGTAATCAGTCTAAAAATAATCAAAGATGCAGTGGCTATAGCGGAATATAACAAGTTGCTAAAGTTCGTTCGTAAACTCACTGGGACAATTAAGGAAGGTGCGAACAAGTCGTCGCACAGCTCTGGCTTTGATAGCAGCGACAGTTCAAGGCATTCAACTGAGGGCATGCCGAGGCCTGCTGAAGTTGAATAACGCCGAAATGGTGTTGCTATCAAAGCCCCGCACTGAGGAATCCCCTGATAACTTTGATATAAATCATGAAATTAGAGTGAACTTACACCTTGGAATGTGATCTGATTAAGCGCAAACAAAAACCAATCACGGACTTCCAAGGTGCAAGCATTAACTATCTTACATCAATCCCTCTATCAACATTGCCCAGAAATTCACCAAAAGCGTCTAAATACCCTCATGGTTGCTTGCCAGGTCCTCATTGATTCAGACCGTCTTACATTGACCGCTTTAGGTCGTCATATTGATGGAACTCATGCGCAAACCAAACATTCGATTAAGCGTATCGACAGGTTGCTCGGCAACCATCATCTTCATCACGAGAGACTAGCGGTCTACCAATGGCATGCTAAGTGGTTACTGACACAGCACACCATGCCCATTGTTTTGGTGGATTGGTCTGATATGCGTGAAGGGCGCGAACTCATTGCCCTGAGGGCCTCTAT
>NZ_JAKEVJ010000052.1:0-26298 GCF_022398425.1 Shewanella sp. Isolate7
GCATGAGCCGTAAAGGGAATTGCTGGGATAATGCTTGCGTGGAAAGCTTCTTCCACACATTAAAGGTTGAAGCACTGCAAGACGAGCCGCTCATGATGCGTGATCAAATGAGACAAGCGGTATTTGAGTATATTGAGGTTGATTATAATCGGACCAGACGGCATAGTGCTCTTGGGTATTTGAGTCCAGAGAACTTTGAATTAAAAAATAGTGCTTAGCAAAGTGTCCACTATTACTGGATCAGATCAACTCGCTAGGCTCTATTAATAGAGTTCTTCATCCTGCCTGGATGCACCCTGGCTCGCCGAGCACAGGTAGACGCTGGCTTCCAGGCCTGTGGCGGTATGATATTGGCGTTCGACCGCCTCGACCACAGCGTCGGTGAGGTCGTGATCCACGAGCGCCACCACACAGCCACCTAAGCCGCCCCCCGTCATGCGTACGCCGCCGCGATCGCCCACCACGGCGTCGATGATCTCGACCAGCTTGTCTATCTCGGGCACGGTTATCTCAAAGTCATCGCGCATCGACTGATGTGACTGGGCCATGAGTTCGCTCAGCCTGGCGATGTTGCCTGCCTCCAGGGCATGGGCGGCGTTCTGAGTGCGGCGATTTTCGCTGAGCACGTGGCGCGCCCTGCGGTAACAGACTTCCGGCAGCTCCTCTTTAGCATTCTCCAGGGTGCGCAGGTCCAGGTGACGCAGGCTCTCGACGCCGAAATGTTCGGCGACCTGTTCGCACTGCTCGCGGCGCAGGTTATATTCGCTGTCTACCAGGCCGCGGGGCACGTTGGAGTTGACTATGATCAGGCTCAGGCTTTCGGGTATCGGCACGGGTTCGCTGTCGAGATCTTCACAATCGATCAGCAGGGCATGTTCCTCCTCACCCATGGCACTGATCATCTGATCCATGATGCCGCAGGCACAGCCGACATACTGGTTTTCACCTCGCTGGGCCATCTGGGCCACCGCCAGCGGAGAGAGTCTGAGCTGGCTAGCGTCGTTAAGTGCCGTCCCGAAGGCGAGCTCCAGGGCAGCCGATGAGGAGAGGCCGGCCCCCAGAGGGACATTGCTCACCACGGCCAGATCCATCCCCTTGGCGGGGAGGCCGCTGGCGCAAACCGCCGCGGTAAAGCCCTTGAGGTACTTAACCCAGGTGTCATCGGGATCGGTTGTTCCCTCATGACCGAAATGCCAGGTGTGGATCTTGCCGGGAAAGGCGTCGGATACGGCGCGGAACTTGTCGTCATCGCGCTGCTTGACGGCGATGATAGTATGAAAGTTGATGGCGGCAGGCAGGACGAACCCATCGTTATAGTCGGTATGCTCGCCAATCAGGTTAACCCTGCCCGGCGCCCGATACAGGTCGTCGGCCGTGGTGCCAAAGGTCTGCACAAATAGTTTATTGGCGCGCTGTGCGGTATTCGACATTGGTGTTAACTTCTCAGAAAATGTTAGCGTTCTCTGCCCCGTTGGGCAGTCTTGTTCATGGTGGCAACAACCATGAGTCATCCTTGTCATTTTTATATCACGTCTCAGTCATTGATGTAACTGGGATTTGACCGCTTGGATCGGGAAAATATTGCCGACCGCCTTTCGACCAACTGACTATCGACAAATCGCCTGTCGCGGCAGTCCCTATATCGCTTTGGCCTCTGCCGAGCCGTCATGGGGTAGGCAGAGACCGATTGGAATGCGTTTGGGGTTCGTTTGGGCTTAAGCCTGTCTGGTCAAAAGCGGCTTAGCCTAGTCCAGGCTTGGCTCGGTAGCGGGCGCAAGGGCGGGCCGGGCAGACAGCAGACGGCTCAATGCCAGGGTAACGAGAATCGTAGCCAGCAGGGTGATGGCCATCAGATGAATGAAGTAGAGCCAGATGTCGTAATCGGCGGCGCCGACCTGTGCGGCCATGCCGACTAAGAGCCAGACACCCGCCCTGAGTATGTTTCCGAAGTAATGGTATTGATTAGATTTTAGTTTTTTTGTCGGCACAGTATTGTACTTCCCATCTTATCGCAGGATGGCAAGTACAATACAAGATGTTTAGAATAATGTATACAATCTGTTGTTTTAGATGAAACAGGGTTAGCCGGTGGTCTCCTGGGGCTCGACGGCGATATCGGCCTCGTGCTGTTTACCGGACTTCAGCTCGCAAATCACATGCTCGACAAAACCGGCACCGGCGGCCTCGTAGAGGTTAAAGACGCTGTGCACTCCGGATGCCTTGAGGGACTGGGCATCCTCACTGTATTGCACGATCGCGCTGAGCTTACCCTGGTAATCCAGGCGTTTTAGCTGCTCCACCGCAAACTGATTTCCCGCGTGGTGAGGCATGGCCAGCAGCACCAGCTCAAGATTCGGCGCCCTGTCCAGCTTCTCCCAGAAGTCGGTATCCGAGGCGTCGCCCTGTACCACGTTACGCCTCTGCTGTCGGTGAAAGTCCACCAACTCTTGCTTGTGTTCTATCCCCAGGATCTCGCCGTCGAACTGATTGGCCAGCTCGTCGTAGGCGCCGCTACCGATGCGGCCCATCCCCAGGATGAGGAAGCGAGGATTGCCCACGGGGATCTGCCTGTCTTCGGGATGTAGCGGGTGTTTCTCCAGCTTCTGCAACCGGCTCTGAAACTTCTGATACAGACGGGCCGAGGCGGCGTTAAGCGGTGCGGCAAACAGGAAGCTGAGGCTGAGGGCGACGGCTAGGATCACCATCCATTGTCCCGGTAGCCAGCCCTTGCTGGTGGCCACGGCGGCGACGATCAGGCCGAACTCACTGTAGTTGCCGAGGTTAAGTGATGTCATCAGCGAGGTGCGTGATCGCAGCCTGAAGTGGGTCAGCAGGTAGAGGAAGAGCACTATCTTCACCGGAACGATAAGCACCAAGAGGGCCGCCAGACCGATGTCGCCGAAACTCGGCAGGCCGTTGAGACCAACCGTGAGGAAGAAGGCCACCAGGAACAGTTCTTTGAAGTAGAAGAGCGACTTGGCCAGCTCGGAAGACTTGGCGTGTCCCGCCAGCAGTATGCCGATGATCAAGGCGCCGAGATCCGGCTTGAGGCCGACCAGCTCGAACAGGCCGGCACCCACGACCAAGGCCATCACCAGGCCGAAGAGGACCAGGAGTTCGCCGTGACCGACCTTATCGAAGGCCTTGTAGATAAGTGGCCTGGCGAAGGGCAGCAGCAATAGTCCCAGGGCCCAGACAGAGGGAATGTCCCCCTTGGAGATGGTGAGGAAGGCGACGGCGAAGATATCCTGCATGATCAGAATACCGATGGCGACGCGGCCATAGAGGGACTGCATGTCGCCCTTATCTTCGAGCACCTTAACGGCGAAGATGGTGCTGGAGAAGCTCAGCGCGAAGGCCAGCAGGGTCAGCTGGTTGAAGGCGAGGCCGCTCAGTTGCTCCAGCCCCAATAGGCCGAGGAGCTTAAGTAGGGGCATCAGGAAGATGATGGAGCCCAGCAGATGCAGGCTGGAGCCAGCCCAGACTTCGGCCTTAAACAGGCTGCGAATATCCAGTTTGAGGCCGATGGCGAACAGCAGCAGGGTGACGCCCAGCTCGGCCAGCTGCTCGAGCAACGGCAGGCTGCTCTCGTCTATGCCGAAGAGGAATAACACAAAGCCCGCGACCAGATAACCTATGAGTGGCGGTAGACCGATACGACTGACAAGCATGCCACAGGCTAAGGTGATGATGAGAATGGCGGGTTCCATGTTGCTCCTTGTGTTCCGTGAGGTATACCCCTGATTGTATAGGAATTGGGTTAACTATAAATGAAAACTTTGTTTAGTGACTTATCTTTTAGCCGATAATAAAAAACCTCCCGCAGGAGGTTTTTAGGTAGCTTATGCGAGGCCGCCTGAGCTTATTTGGCTAGCAGGTGATCCAGATGGGCGGCGAAGGCCTCAGGCTTCATGAAGCCTGTGACTCTCAGGTCGTCGCGGATCTCGCCATTGGCATCGAACATCAAGAGTGTGGGCAAGCCCAGTACGTCATAGTGTTCCAGCAGCTCTATGTCTAGGGTGTCGTTTCGGGTCACATCGGCCTGGAGGAACACCATCTGCGACAGACGAGACTGCACGGCCGGGTCGACGAAGGTGATCTTCTCGAACTCCTTACAGGCGACACACCAGTCGGCGTAGAGATCCAGCATCACAGGCTTGCCCTGGGCACTGGCGGCGGCCACTTCGGCCTGCAGATCTTCCAGGCTCTTGATGGTCTTATGGCTCACCTTGTGGCTTACCGCACCGGTTTGGGTCTCATAGCCCAGGCTGGTCATGACGGCCTGGAAACCATAGGAGAAGCTAGCCAGCAGGGTAAGTAACAGCAGCACAGAGCGCACCGTCTGCTTCCAGTTAAACTCGGTGAGCTTGTTCTGATGCATCAGGTAGGCGGTCAGGCTGATACCCCAAAGGGCCCAGAGGAGATCAGATACTAGACCTGTCCAGATACGGCCTATCATCAGGATAGAGACGGCGATCAGCAGGAAGCCGAACACTGTCTTGATCACATCCATCCAGGCGCCGGCACGTGGCAGCAGTTTACCGCCCGACGAGCCTATGATGAGCAGCGGCAGCCCCATGCCCATACTGAGCACATAGAGTGCCAGGAAGCCTTGCAGCAGATCGCCGGTTTGTGCCACATAGACCAGCGCGCCCGACAGCGGCGCTGTGGTGCAGGGAGATGCTACCAGACCCGAGATGATCCCCATGACAAACACACCGGCGACATTGCCGCCTTTCTGGTTGTTAGAGAATCGGTTCATCTTCTCCTGCCAGCTCGATGGCAGCTTGAGATCGTACAGGCCGAACATGGAGAGGCTGAGCACGAAGAAGAGGATCGCCAGCACCACCAATACCGCCGGGTGTTGCAGCGCGGCCTGATACTTCATGCCCGCCGAGGCGACGATGAGCCCCAACAGCGAGTAGGTGATCGCCATCCCCTGTACATAGACCATGGAGAGACTAAACGCCTTACCGGTAGAGAGCTTCTCACCCTGGCCCACGATGATGCCAGATAGGATGGGGTACATGGGGAAGACGCAGGGGGTTAGCGCCAGGCCGATACCCAGGCCGAAGAAGATCACTAGGGTCCACAGCAGGTTGTCGCCCGAGAGCATCTGGCTCAGAGAGTCCTGCTGGGTGATGGGCGCCTGCTGGCCGGCGGTTTCACTGGCCGCTGAAGCCTCTTTCAAAACCTCGGGGAGCAGGCCCGCGTTGGCGCTTACCTGAGTGAGGGGCGCGCTGCGCGTGGTGGGCGGGAAGCAGAGTTTACCCTCGGCGCAGCCCATGAAGGTCACCTCTATGCTGGAATCCTTGCCGGCCTCCTTGAGTGCCACAGGGATCTCGACATAGGAATAATAGACCTGCTGCTCGCCGAAATACTCGTCGCTATGGGCCTTGCCCTTGGGCAGTTGGATCTCACCCAAGGTGGCGCCGTCGGCGGCGAACTTGAGTTTGTCGCGATACAGGTAGTAGCCCTCGGCGATCACATAGCTAATCTTGACCAGGTTGCCCTCTTGCTGGGCATCGAAGACGAAGGCCTGATCCACAGGCATCAGCTGAGGTTCGTCTTTCAGAAAATCAAACTTACTCTTGCTGAACAGGCTTTCACTTTGCGCCCCGGGGGCGATCAACAGCAAGGTCGAGAGGAAGAGGAACAGTATTTTCTTCATGATAGTGAGGTTTCTTTTATCCATGCTAAATAAGCCACCGAACCTGTGTGGATCTCTGTGGCGATCAGCTCGGGAACTTGGTAGGGGTGCAGCGACAAGAGGGTCTGCTCCAGCTTGTCGTAATGACGGGCGAGACATTTTATCTGCAGGCTCACCTCTGTCTCCTGGCACACTTCACCCTCCCAGGTGTAGAGTGAGGTGACAGGGGAAGAGATCTGAATACAGGCCGCCAGTTTGGCCTCCACTAGGGCGCGGGCCAGGGTGCTGGCCGTGTCATTGTCCGGGCAGCTGGTGGTGACGAGTAGACATTTTTCCTGCATCTGTTGCTTTTACCCTGTATGGTCATTAATTGGGCGTTAAGGTAACCGGGTTATACTGGCTCACAAGGGTATTGTGGGCGATAGCTACTTTACGTGTTTTGTCGGCGACTTGCATTAAGCTATTGCTAAAATAGTGAGCTTATTCCAAGTTTGTTCCCAGGGGGAAATGCAGCAAAAGTGTGTCCCGACTTGAAAGTAGACCGGTGCGCCCCCATTTAGTTTTCAATGCATTAGAAATTTCGATCGAATTGTGAGGTCAGCGTGTTTTTCATCCTATTGATTATCTTTGTACTCATTCCCGTTATTGAGCTCAATGTGCTGATCCGCGTTGGCGAAACTTTAGGCAGTTGGACCACTGTGGGCCTGGTGATCTTCACCGCCGTGGTGGGGGTTTCCCTGGTGCGCAGCCAGGGAATACATACCCTGATGTCTGTTCAGCAGAAACTGGCACGCGGCGAGGCGCCAGGCCAGGAGATAGTCGAGGGCATGATGCTGGCCATGGCCGGTCTGCTGCTGTTGATCCCGGGTTTCGTGACCGATTTTATCGGCCTCTTGCTGTTAACCCCGCTCACACGTGCCCCTATCGCCGCCTTTCTCTATAAGCGGATGCAGGTCAAGGTGAGTCAGCAGGGAGGCTTTCATGGTCAATTTGGTCACGGCCAGTCTAGGCAGGGCCCCTTCGGACAGGGCCCATTCGATGCTAACCGTTCGCCCTTCGATCGCTCTCCTTTCGATGAGCAGGGTAACACCTTCGACGGCGACTATGAGCGCAAGCCGGATCCTTCCGACAAGCTGGACGAAGAGCGTCAGCTGGGTGACAAGCCCGAGGATGATAAGGCGAGTGATGAGGACAAGCGCGAGCCGAAGTAATTCGGTTCAGTCATTCCTCTTTCAGCTGAGCCATTACTCTTCCAGTTGGGCCATGATTTCCTTGGGGTTTCTGGGGTAGAAGTGGTCCGCCTTCCTGTCGATATGCTGAAAGCGACGGGTATTCTTATAGGGAAGTTTCATGAAGCCCGAGACGCCTTTCCCCTGAATCTTATCCACATGGCTGAGGATTCTGTCGAGGCTCGCTCTGAAGGCGGCCTGCTTGCGGGGATTTAACAGCCTAAGATAGCTATGGATCTTCATATGGTTAGGTAGCACCTCGAAGATGATGCAGCCGGTGTGGTGGATCTGGTTGATCCAGCCCAGCTCGGTCATAATCTCCTTGGGCAGCTCCAGGTTTTCATCCGGGTCGCGACCATCCTCGAAGTAGGAGTGCAGCCTGGACTTATCCTCCAGCGAGGGTACGTCACCCACCTCGAAGGGCAGCTGCTGGTCTGGACTCGGCCTGAAGGGCTGACTGGTGTCGTCGCGCTCCAGGTGCAGTGTGTCGCGGGCGTTGAAGAAGCAGGCCTTAAACACCCCGATGCGGTGAATGCCCCGTGCCAGGGTCACCATGTTGTTGACTGCTAAGGTTAATGCCGCCTTCTCCTGTTCGTTATAGGTGGCCAGGTTGGAGTCGATAAACACGCCGGACTCCTGCCAGTGGATCGCCAGGCCGCCCACCAGAGAGTATTGTCCCACTCGGCTGACCGCAGCGATAAAGCCCTTCTCGGTATCCCCCATGCCTGCCATGAAGTTGCGGTAGTACTTCTCCAGTTGGAGATCGTCCATCTTCTCTATCGGCTCATCCTCGTTGTGTTCTCTCAGGAAGGATTTACGCGAGCTGTAGGTGACCGTCTCCACATCTTTCGCCTGTTTGAGCGTCCATACCGGGATCTCGGGTTGCAGCGGCGCCGCGGGCAGATCTGGCAGGTGCAGACGGTGGCTGTGGGCCATGCTCTTCAGGAAATAGTCTCCGGCGCGGTTGCGGGTGATTGGATCGTCGCTGAGCATGCCATCTAAGGTGCGGGCCAGCTCGATGGGCAGGCCTATGCTGCTGGCAGGGATCACCTTGCTGCCGAAACGGCTGGCCTGGCCCGAGGCCAAGGCGTAGAGGGTGGCGGCCACCCCTTGCTCGTCAAACCTGGGGCTGGAGAGGGCGCCGTTGAGCTGCTCCTCGCCGATGAAGTAGACATCGCCCATGCGGGCATTGGTGTGCTGCTGATCGCTGGAGAGCAGATCCATCACATTGCCATTGACCGGATTCCCCTCGCCATCGCGCTGGGCAAATACCGCCGAGCCCCAGTCAATGAGCGACAGATGATCCCGCTCCAAGTCGTACACCAGGTTAGAGGGCTTGATGTCGCCATGTACCAGGGGGCGGCCATTGTGCAGATAGTTGAGGATCTGCGCCAGCTGGCGGGCGATGCTGACTATGATACGTACCGGCAGGGCGCCATACCTGAGGCAGAGCTTGTCGAGATCTTCCCCCGGTGCCCTGGCCATCACCAGGATCCCCTGCTTACCCACATGCTCAAACTTGATCACAGGTGGCACATTGGGGTGGATCACCTGAGACAGCATATAGGCTTCCTCTTCCAGCCTGTCTTGGATCTGCTGGGGCAGGGTGATGCGGGAAAACTTGAACACATGGGCCTTACCATGACGATTGATGCCGGCGAAGACGAAGCCATAGGCCCCCTTGCCCACCAGTTCTATGTCAGAGTAGCCCAGCTTGCTGAGCTGCTGTTTACAGAGTCTTATCCAGGCCCTGTGTTTGCGGGCGTCATCGGCCTTGAGCAGGTAGATAGACTGCTCTTCGGAGATGTAAAAGTGTTGCAGTTCTGGGCTGGGGGCTTGGTTGTCGGGCATGGGGCACTTCACTGAATATCGATATGTTTTTATAGCAAGAAGCGACCGTAAGGCACAATAGCTAGATTTTTCAGCAGTGCGATACCTAACCGATATTTTCGGATGAGATGTTGACCTACATCAAATCTGTTACATACACATACAGGTAACCTGAAGCTAATATAAAACTAAGCTTCATTTTTGAGCGACATTGAAGAGTGAGGAGGGCGAAATGACGGAACTAAACAAAGCCCTGTTGATAGAGTTATTAGAATACCCGAGGAAGCGCATCGTACAGTCGATGGAGCTAAAGTTTTGTCCTCACGCGGGTTTTTTCAATAGTACAGATCCCCAGTGTATCCATTGCCATCAAGGCATGGAGTGCATCTGGATGAATCATAACGACGAGCTGGTGGCCGTCGAGCGTAAGTCGGTGGCAGAGCTGAAACAACAACTGCTGATCGCCGTCGACTTTATCGACTCCAGCCTCACCCCCCATCACCTATCGCGCCGTAACTGCGAATGTGAAAACTGTGTCTGGTTAAGGCGGGTTCAGAAGGTTCTGGATATCCAATAGGCTCTCGCCTGTACCCAGAGATAAACCGGCCGTCTAAATTGCGAGGTAAGCTGGCATCTTAGGCGGCGACAGATTAGAGTAGCCTGCATAATGAAACACTTGCTTATGTGGAGCTACCGATGCAACCCAGTTTTTGGCATGACAAATGGGCCTCTCAGCAGATAGGTTTTCATCTCGATGAGGTCAACGCCCTACTTATCGACTATTGGCCGCAGCTCAAGTTGGCTGCCGGTAGTCAGGTCTTTGTTCCCTTATGCGGTAAGACGCTAGATATCTGTTACCTGGCCGAGCAGGGGCTAGAGGTGATCGGCTGCGAGCTCAACCAGAGTGCGGTCGAGCAGTTTTTTAGTGACAATGAGTTGCCCGTCGAGCGTCAGACGCAAGGCGAGCATGAGTGTTATCGCACCGAGCAGGTGAGCATCTACCAGGGAGATCTGTTTAGGCTGCCGAAAGAGCCTCTCGAGGCGGTGAGCGGGTTTTATGACAGAGCGGCGCTGATCGCCTGGCCTCCCGAGATGCGCCAGCAATATGTGGAGCGTCTGGCCGAGTTACTCCCCCCTAAGAGCATAGGCTTGCTCATCACCCTAGATTATCCCCAAGAGGCCCTCAATGGCCCGCCGTTTGCGGTATCCGATGCCTGGATTCAGGCGCACATGAGCCCCTATTTCGAGATAGAGCAGTTGAGCTGCCTGGATGTGTTGGCACAGAACCCTAGGTTTGTGAAGAAGCAGGTGCCTTGGCTGACCGAGTCCGTCTATCGTCTGGTAAGGCGTTAGGCTAAAGCGCTTAAATCGCGCGAGTTAGATAACAAAAAGGCGACCCTAGGTCGCCTTTTTTCGTCAGAGCCTGAGGCTCATCGAATTAGAAGTCGTAACGAACACCAACGGTGAAGATGTTATCGTCTTCTAGGTCTACTTTCATGCCATCAACTTTGTGGTCGCCTTCGTACATAGCATAGTGACCGTAGAGCAGAGTTGATTTAGCAACACGGTAGTCTGCACCCACAGTGATGCTAGTTACATTGATGTCAGTACCATTATCCAATTTGGCATTTTTGTAGTACTTACCGAAACCAGCTTCGTCTTTACCGTACTCAGCCTTCAGGTTAACGCCGTTCAGGTTGTAGGCAACGTTCACGATGTAAGTGTTGTTGTCTTCTGAACCGTCAACGATGCTTTCAGAGTTTTGGAATAGACCGCCAACTTTGAAGTCGCCTAGCTTAACTTGAGCAACACCACGGTATGCGTCGATACCAGAGATGCCTTTGTTGTAAGCTACTGCTACATAGTAGTTTTGTGCCTTGAACTTCTTGTCACCCAGAGTCGCGCTTAATGCATATTGGCTATCATCTGAACTCTGGTTATCTTCTACAAGATAGGTCGCGTTTACAGTGATCAGGTCGGCGATCTTTGGAGAGTAGTACCAGATACCGTCGGCGCTACGAGTTTGCGCGCCTACCAGACGGTCGATATCGGCGTTTGAGTTACCGAATAGGTCGATGCCACCTTCAGATTGCTTGAATACTGTGTCGTTACGACCAACAAGTACAGTACCGGCTGCGCTCTTAAGACCTAGGAATGTGTTACGTGCTTTAAAGACAACGTCGTCGCCGCTCTTGTCTTTAGTTTGGGTAGTGTTTTCAACCTGGAATTCCATTTGGTAGATAACATCGATACCGTCAGAAATCTTTTCAGAACCTTTCACACCTAGGTTAGAGAAGTTGTTCTCTAGAACAGTACCTTCTTTACTGTTTTGAGTGGTGTAACCCTTGTCAGAGTTAGTCACTGAAAGGTCTAAACGACCGTAGAAGTTAGGGCCATCGGCTAGCGCGCCGAATGAGGTCAGTGCAATAACAGATGCGACTGATGCAGAGATTAGAGATTTTTTCATGTTTTGTGCTCCCAAGAACTGAGTTCTTTTCCATTTTTTAATGGTTATTAACATAGTTTCCATAATTTGCTCCGAGGGTCCGTTCTCGTAACAAAGTCGGCCAGAAGTTTACAGTTTTATGGCAGCAAGAGTGTGGCGCAGATCAAATTTCTGCTTATCTAGGTTAGCTTTACGAGGAATTTGTGACAGTTCTGCCTCGTTTTTTTAAAAACAGCCAATCCTTGTAAATTTAACGTATTAAGCATACTTCTAAAGGGGTATACCCTCTGCTGTCGATGTAAACAAACTGTAACTTATTAAGAGGTTGCTAAAATTGTAGGTATTTTGCTTGGGAAAGCTCAAATATGTTTGGAAAGTGTGCGCTCTCGCACATAAGTTGGGATAAAAAATCGCCTATGAGCTTGGTTTCTATGGCGGTTTGACATCTGCGTGTTAGGCGAGAAAAAGCATCGTTTCGTCGGGGAAGCCAAGACCCAGGGTTAGCTGAAAGCTGAAAGCTGAAAGCTGAATGCTGAAAACTGGAAACTGGAAATTGGAAACCTATAGGAGCGGGTCTACACCTTATACTTTGGCGAGCCGACCTTATTTGGCTGAGCTAGGTATTGACTGAGCTAGAAGTTGACAGAGCTAGTTGTTGGCAGAAGCAGAGTGAAGCAGGTCTTGCCGTCATGACTCTCGGCGGTGACGCTTCCGCCGTGAATATCCGCGATGGACTTGACGATGGCCAGCCCCAGGCCGGTACTGCTCCCCTCCCTTTGCCTCGCGGCTTCAACCTTATAGAAACGATCAAACAGGTGATTGACATGCTGCTCCGGAATAGGCGTGCCCAGGTTGTTCACCTTAATGCTGGTGGCCTGAGGCGTTTGTTCAATGCCGATGACGATTGCTGATCCCGGCTCGGCATGACGCACGGCATTACCTATGAGATTGCCCAGCGCCCTCTGCACCATTCCCTTATCGGCAATAAGCGCGGCGCTACCTTCTCTTATGATGGAGACATTTTTTTCATCGCCGAGCAGGCTCATATAATCGATGATCTTATCGACTTCCAGATCTAGGGCAATTTCTTGTTTCTTGGGTTCAATCAGTCCATTGTCTGACTTGGCCAGCCACAACATATCATTGACCATGACGGTGAGGCGCTCTAATTCTTCCAGATTGGAATAGAGTAGTTCCTGGTATTCCTCCGTGCTTCGCCCCTGACCCAACAGGACTTCATTTTGCATCGCTAGCGCCGTGAGTGGCGTTCTAAGTTCATGGGCGATATCTGCCGAGAAGTGACTAAGGCGTTTGAAACCCAGTTCGACTTCACCAATCATGTGATTGAAGCTGGCGATCAATTCTGACAATTCAACGGGGGCTAATTCCGGCTTCAATCTCAGATGCAAACGTTCGGTTGTTATCTCGCTGATGTCTTTACTCAATCGTTGCAGTGGGCGCAGGCCGAACCTAATGGCCAGCCAGGCTGCTAGTATGGTTAACAGCCATACCAGGAGTAATGTCGACCAGAGGGTGCGGTGAAACTCACTTAGAAATGCCAGGTGAAAGTCGATCTCGCTGGCCACCACTAACTTAGCGGTTGCCCCATTGGGAAGCGTCACCTTGAGTAAGGTGCCCCGCAGGTGCCGCTGCTGCGTCTCGATGACGACTAGCGCAGTCGCCTCGACTCGCTCTTCGGCACCTTGCTGGAGAAACTGAGAAAGATCGGATGTTTTATTACTGTAAATCAGCTGATTATCATCGCTGTAGAGTGCATAGAAGATGCCGTGATGGCCGACCACCGCTTGTGATAGGGCGGTATCAAGCTGATGGCTATCTTGAGCTATTGATAGGGAGGTCAGGATGCCCTTCACCGAGTTGGCGACTACATTCAATTCTTCCTCATCCTGATGCAGGAAATGCGCTTTAACTTGGGCGTCGATCATGACGCCAAGCAATAGGAAGCAGGCGATCAGTGTGCCTCCCACTAAACTGAGCGTACGGGTTTTTAATGAGATCTTCGGATGGCTGCTAAACATGTCAGGCTTCCGTGTCCAGTTTGTATCCCATGCCACGCACGGTATGGATAAGTTTCATCGAGAAGGGGTCGTCAACCTTGGCCCTTAGGCGCCTGATGGCGACGTCGATCACATTGGTGTCGCTGTCGAAATTCATGTCCCATACTTGCGACGCGATAAAGGCGCGAGTGAGTACTTCCCCCTGGTGACGGACCAATAACTCAAGCAGGGAAAATTCTTTATTGGTGAGATGCAGTTTCAGTTGCTCGCGGCTGGCCCGGCGCTTGGCGATATCCAGTTTCAGGGTATCAACGGCTAGGATGTCAGACTGCAGCTGTTTGGTGCCTCTGCGCAGCAGGGTTTTTACCCGCGCCAGTAATTCGGCAAAGGCGAAGGGTTTCACCAGGTAATCGTCGGCGCCGGATTCGAGCCCGTTGATCTTGTCTTCCAGGCTGTCCTTTGCCGTGAGGAACATGACAGGGATAATCGAATTGTTGAGGCGGATTTTTTCGAGGATTTGCCATCCGTTCATGTCGGGCAGCATCACATCTAAGATTATCAGGTCAAAGTACTCAGAGATGGCGCAGTGATAGCCGTCCAAGCCATTTCGACACAGGCTGATGGTATACCCGGCTTCTTCCAGTCCCTTTTTGAGATAGTCGCCTATCTTGCTCTCGTCTTCGATCACTAATATTCGCATTTGCCCGCAAGCCTTTAATTAGGGTCTGTTTATCTTTCAGGTTTAATTTTTGTTCAATCTAAACGCGTTTTGCTCAAGGCGCGTGCTGTGTCGCATAGTTATTCTATGTAAATTGCACGCAACACAGGGCAAGGCGCGTTTAAATGAATCCATTGGGCAGCTTTGTAGGCCATTTCTACGGCGTTATCTCCCGTTCATGTAGATTAACTACACAGGCTCTGTTTTGTATAAATTCCCTACAAAATGCTGCAAAAAAAACAGGAAAGGTCAACAGACCCTAGGGTTAAGCTGATTTGCCTATTTAACCATGTATTTACTCACATAAGTTCAAGATTACAGCTTTGTAATCATCACGTCATTTCTTGGTCAGGTACTGGCCACTATCTTTAACTTATACACCTAAAATGCGAGTCGAGTATGGACATGAGAGATAGTGAGTCGTTTAGCCTCAGCCGCCGCCGTTTTGTGCAGGGGCTGATAGCTGGAACAAGCGTCTTGGGCACCAGTATGCCCAGTTTTGCCATGGGGCAACCGACCGTCTATGGCACCAGAAGCCCTGATGTGTTGACGGGGACCGAGTTTGACCTGGTTATCGACCAAGGGCCGGTGAATTTTACCGGCCAGGCCAACACAGGGATCATGATAAATGGCTCGATTCCCGCGCCGACACTGATCTGGCGAGAGGGCGATACCATTACGCTGCGGGTGACCAACCGATTATCGGTTCCCACGTCCGTGCACTGGCACGGCATTATCCTGCCCTATCAGATGGATGGCGTTCCCGGCCTGAGTTATGCGGGGATCGCCCCAGGCCAAACCTTTACCTATCGATTTAGGGTACAGCAGTCGGGCACCTACTGGTATCACTCACATACTGGCTTCCAGGAGATGTCGGGTATGTACGGCAGCCTGATTATCCTGCCCCGTGACGGAGACGGGGTGAAGAGCGACAGGGACTTTGTGGTGCAGCTGTCGGACTGGACCGATGAAAACCCCATGGAAGTGTTTGCCAAGCTCAAGCAGCAGAGCGACTACTATAATTATGCCCAGCCGACAGTGGCTGATTTCTTCGAAGATGTATCGCGTTACGATCTGCGCACCGCAATGGCGAAGCGCGAGATGTGGAACGAGATGCGGATGAACCCGACTGACTTGGCCGACCTCTCGGCGTCCACGCTCACCTATCTATTTAACGGACAGCCACCCAATGGAAATTGGACCGGCATCTTTAAGCCGGGCGACACCGTCCGTCTGCGCTTTGTGAACGGCGCGAGCAATTCGTTTTTCGATGTTCGTATTCCCGGACTCGTGATGACGGTTATTCAGGCCGATGGACAAAATATCGAGCCGGTATCTGTGGATGAATTTCGCTTCGGTCCTGGCGAAACCTATGATGTTCTGGTCTATCCCAAGGACGATGCCTATACCATTTTTGCCCAGTCGATGGACAGAAGCGGCTATGCCAAGGGGACGCTCGCGGTGCGCGATGGCCTGTCGGCAGCCGTACCCACACTCGATAAGATCCAGTGGTTGACCATGGCCGACATGATGGGGGCCATGGACCACCAATCTTCAATGCAACATGGCGACATGCAACATCAAGGGCATAGCATGTCGATGAACCATGGCATGTCGATGAACCATGGCATGGCGATGGATCACAGCCAGCATCAAGGCATGCATGGGCTCGCGACCCCGTCACAGCAGGTGCGTCACGCCGCCAGCGAGTATGGCCCGTCGGTGGACATGCGCGTCGATATGCCAAGAACCAGCCTGGATGACCCGGGTGCAGGACTGAGAAACAATGGTCGTAGGGTGTTGACGCTAGACGATCTGTGCGCCGTCGAGGGTGTGTTGACCGACACCGGCATGCCCGTTCGGGAGCTGGAACTTCATCTTACCGGCAATATGGAGCGTTACACCTGGTCCTTCGACGGACTGGAGTTTGGTAAGAGTACGCCGGTCGCCCTCAAGCATAACGAACGTATTCGTATCATCTTACAAAACGACACCATGATGACCCACCCCATGCACCTGCACGGCATGTGGAGCGATCTCGAAGATGCCCAAGGGCAGTTAAGGGTCAGGCGTCACACGATTCCGGTACAACCCGCTCAACGCCTTAGCTTCTTGGCGACGCCACAGGAGGTCGGGCGCTGGGCCTGGCATTGCCATCTGTTGTTCCATATGGATGCCGGCATGTTCAGGGAGGTACTAGTGTCATGAAAAATCATCACCTAATCCATTCAATCACAATCGCCTTGTGCTTGCTGTCGGCTCAGGCTTTGGCGGGGAGTGCCGCCATGCCGAGCACGGAAGGCGAGGAGCAGCATGAAGCGATGAAAGCATCCACCATGCAGGCCATGCCAGAGATGCAGATGCAGGGCGGCGATGCCCCGGCAGATAGTCGTGACCCCCATGCCTATTCAGGCGGGCACACCCTGAGTGAAGGTCCTTATGCTCTGCCAGACTCACAACGCCTCAGGCTAGCGGATGAGGATGCCTTTTGGGCCGTCATGGGCGATCGTCTTGAATATGATAATGATGACAATGTCGCCTTTGATCTCTCGGCATGGTACGGCGGTACCTATGACCGAGTGTGGTTAAAGTTAGAGGGAGATTATAACCAGGATGGCCTCGAGGAGACCCAGGCAGAGTTGCTCTGGGGGCATGTCATCAGCAGCTACTTCGATTTTCAGCTGGGGACACGCTTTGACTACTATGCAGATGGTCAAAACCGCCAATGGTTGGCCCTTGGCGTGCAAGGGCTAGCGCCCTATTGGTTCGAGTTGGATCTAACGGCTTACCTGGGAGAGCAGGGCCGCAGCGCCCTGAGTCTGGAGGCAGAGTATGAGTGGCTGCTGACCCAGCGACTGATCTTACAACCCAGAGCCGAACTGACCCTATATGGCAAGGACGATCCGCAAAATGGCATAGGCAGTGGTCTATCCGATGCCAGTCTTGGCCTCAGATTACGCTATGAGTTTTCTCGTCAATTCGCGCCTTATGTGGGTATCGAGCGCAGAGAGACATTCGGCGTGACGGCTGATTATCTCGAGGCGGCCGGTGAATCGGCGGGAGACACCCGTGTGCTGGCGGGGATCCGATTTTGGTTTTAACCCTATTGGTCAAACAACAGAAGGAGTTATTCATGAAAACGAGTATACAAACTTCCCTGGTCGCCGTGTCGGCGCTCTTGTTGTCATTGTCGGTGCAGGCCCATGATCCTAAGGAACATATGACAAAAGACGAGCAGCCAGACTGCAGCAGCATAATGCAAATGGACCAGAGCCAGATGCATATGAACCAGGACCAGATGCATAAGGATCAGAGTCAGATGCACATGAATAAGGAGGATATGCATAAAGATCAGCATCAGATGGATATGGACGACCCCGTGATGCAGGCGTTGAGGAAAAAGTGCATGAAGGAGCAGCAGGAAAAAGACGATCACCATAAGATGGAGCAGCATGACAAGGGTCATTCACACGGGTAATCGGATATCAGGTTTAGCGTCGAGGCAAACCGAATAGGCAGAGGAGAATAATGGCGGTGAGATTAATGGTTTATGTAAAGACGCTAGTGGTGATAGTGCTGTTGGGCGTGGTGATTCTGGGCGGGTATCTGTACTCAGGTCTTTATCCCATAGGGGCCGATACGCCACATAACAAGTTGACCTACTGGGCCTTGGAAACCCTGAGGGAAAACTCGGTGGCGCGTGCCGCCAAGGCGATCCCTGTGCCCGTCGATATAGCAACACCGTCTCGATTGTTGGCGGGTGGTCCCGATTACAACGAGATGTGTTCTGGGTGTCACCTCAGGCCGGGACGTGCGCAGAGTGATTTCACTCAGGGACTCTATCCTGCGCCGCCCAACCTGACCCGTTCAGCATCCGAGGGTGAGGCGGATATTGCGCAGAGGCGGCGAGAGCACTTTTGGATCATCAAACATGGCATCAAAGCCTCTGGGATGCCGGCCTGGGGACCCACACATGATGATGAAAGGATCTGGAATATGGTGGCCTTCCTCGAGCGTTTGCCCGAGCTGACGCCTGAGCAATATCAGATCCTGACGGCCAGAGATGAGGAAGATGGCGGTGGTCATCACTGACGTGCAATAGCAAGGTCGAGCCTTTAAGTCTGATGCTTTATGGACTGAATGCACCAAGCTGGGTTCGACCGACGCCTCGATCATCTAAGAGGCGATAGGAGGGTAAAATGAAATTAAATGAAGCGGCATTTGCCTTTGCCTGCGCACTTGCCTTCGCCTTAGCCTGGATAGTCTGTTCCCTCTTGGTTGTGGCCATGCCCATGATGATGTCTGACATGACGGGGCATATGCTGCATACCGACTGGCAGACTATGGGGTGGCAGCTAACCTTCAGTGGATTTGTGCTAGGCGGCATCGTCTGGGCGCTGGTCGCCGGTCTTATAGGATGGTTAATCGCCATATTCTATAATCGGTTTTCCGCGAGCGATTGACGCGCCAGCAGGTCATTGAATTTTTTGTGCGACAACTGAGATTGAGTGGCGATTATCACTAAAAAAGGCGGCCAGTGGCCGCCTCTTATCAGCAGATAACGATTTATCTAAAAATCCTGCTTTGTTCGCAAGCATTTTTCCTGCGCTATTTCTGAGCGCATACTTGCCTGTGGTTGGTATTAGAAGTCGAAACGCATGCCGATAGTGACAATATCGGCGCCCAGATCCTGCTTGGCGCCGGCCAGTTTCAGGTCGCCATCATATTTAGTGTAGTGACCATAAAACATTGTGCTCTTGCTGATGCGGTAATCGGCGCCAATGCTGAACTGTTGTAAGTCAACGTCTGATACGGTTTCCATGCCAGCGCCATGGGCATTACCCACGAAACGGCTGACATATTTACCCAGGCCTGAGTCGTCACTACCATACATGGCCTTGATCTTTACATTGCCCAGTACGTATGCGGCGTTAACGAAGTAGGTATCACCCTCTAGGTTGGCATATTTGGCGTCAATATGTTCACTGTTCTGATAGAGGCCGCCAACGATGAAGTTACCGAATTTGACTTGAGCCACACCACGATAGGCCTTAACGTCATCGATATTTTCGTTATAGGCAGCGGCAACATAGTAGTTCTGCGCCTTGAGTGCCTTATCGCCGATGGTTGCGCTTAGGGCATACATGCTATCTGGAGAGACGCGCTCGTCACCATCATAGGTGACATAGTTGTCTTCAACCAGGTACGTCGCGTTTAGGGTCAAGAGGTCGGCAATCTTTGGTGAGTAGTAAGTGATACCATCAGCCTTACGCGACTGGCCGGCAGCCAGTAGATCTATGTCTGAGTTGGTGTTGCCAAACAGGTCGAAACCGCCTTCAGCAGACTTGAACACTGTGTCGTTACGACCTATGAGTGCCGTACCGGAAACACTTTTTAAACCAAGGTAGGTATTACGGGCGTTAAAGGTGTCGCCGGAGTTGTCGTAGTTGCTGACGCCAAATTCCATCTGGTAGATCACTTCCAGACCATCGCTGACTTTCTCGCTGCCCTTCACCCCTAACCAGGAGAAGTTGTTCTCTATGATGGTGCCATCTTTCTGATTCTGGGTCGCGATGCCGTTATCTGAGTGAGTCAAGGCAAGATCGGCATGGCCGTAGAACTGAGGACCGTCGGCGAGTGTCGTGAATGAGGTGGCTGCGAACGTGGCGAAAATGCTTGCCGATAGAACAGATTTTTTCATTGTCATCTTCCTGTAGCGATTATGCTCATCTCGAAGAGGGCCTTTGAATTTTTAGCTAACGAGAGTCACGGGCCCAGAGGGAGCTTTCTTGGCCGCATTGCTGTGTTGCGGCGTCAGTGTGCCTAGAAGTGCAAGTTTGAGATGTGATTTGTGTCACGAGTCATTGGTTTTACGTGAGTTTTGTCATGTTGTTTTGCATTTAAAAACAGTGGGTTAATTTGGTCTTTACGCTGCGTCACCCTCTACTTGCCAAGTTGCTGCAATCGCCCCATAGATGTAACACTTGTCGCATTTTTTCTTTTTAGGATTTTGCCTGGGATTGCGGTAAAATCGGCGGGTTTTTAGTTATCTTACTCGGAGCCCACCTTGAGCCAAATTGAACTCTCTGATGCCTATCTCAATCGCTTTGCCGGTATTGGCCGCCTTTATGGCGCCAAGGCCCTGACCCGATTTGCGCAGTCCCACGTGGTTGTAGTCGGCATAGGCGGAGTAGGTACCTGGGTGGCCGAGGCACTGGCCCGTAGCGGCATCGGCGAGATCACCCTGATCGATCTCGACGATATCTGTGTGACCAACACCAATCGCCAGCTGCACGCCCTCAAGGAGACAATTGGCGAGTCTAAGGTGGCGGTGATGGCCGAGCGTATCATGCAGATCAACCCTGAGTGCCGGGTGAACCAGGTGGAAGATTTCATCACCACAGACAACCTGAATGACTATTTTAGTGGTCGCAAGCAGGGCGGTAGCTTGGACTATGTGGTGGACTGTATCGATGCGGTCAAGCCTAAGGCGGCGCTGATCGCCCACTGTAAACGCCAGAAGCTGCCTATCGTGACGGTAGGGGGCGCCGGCGGCCAGACAGATCCGACCCAGATCCAGGTAGCGGATCTGGCCAAGACCTATCAAGATCCTCTGCTGGCCAAGGTACGTAACCTGCTGCGCCGTGAATACAACTTCTCTAAGAATGTGCAGCGCCGCTTTAGCATAGAGGCGGTGTTCTCCACCGAGCAGCTGGTTTATCCTCAGGCCGATGGCAGCGTCTGTAATGTTAAGGCCACGGCCGAGGGCAGTATGCGCATGGATTGTGCCTCGGGCTTTGGCGCCGTGACCGTGGTCACCGGCAGCTTTGGCTTTACCGCCGTGAGTCGTGTGCTCACTAAGCTTGCCGCCAAGGCGTGAACCCAATCGCCTGCTGGCCTGAGGCGTAAATCACCAAAAACTTGATTTAAGTCTAAAGTCACCTTGGGGTCACTTGTTAGACTCAGTCGACTTTTTTTGCTGGTGATTGAATATGAAGCAGGCTCTGTTAAATCGATTCTTACGCTATGTGCAATTTGATACTCAGTCTGATGCGAGTCAGGCAGGTTGCCCCAGTACGCCGGGACAGCTGGCGCTGGCGGATCAACTCAGAGAGGAGCTGATCAAGTTAGGCTTCAGTCAGGTGGCGCTATCTTCTACGGGTTACCTGACCGCCCTGGTGCCCGCGACGGTCGAAGGGGTTCCCCCTATCGGCTTTATCGCCCATCTGGACACGGCGCCGGACTTTAGCGGCGCCAATGTGCGCCCTCAACTGATTGAGAACTATGATGGCGGCGATATTCATCTTGGTGAGCTGAACCGGCTCTCTCCCAAGGAGTTTCCCGAGTTAGCTCAGTATCTGGGACAGACGTTGATCACCACGGATGGCACAAGCCTGCTGGGCGCCGACGATAAGGCGGGGATCGCCGAGATAGTCACCGCACTATCGACCCTGATGCAAGAGCCGGGTAGCCTTCATGGCGATATCTATCTCTGTTTCACCCCCGATGAAGAAATAGGCCGCGGCGCCGATAAGTTTGACTTCGAAACCTTCAAGGCCGAGTGGGCCTATACTGTGGATGGTGGCGAGCTAGGGGGCCTAGAGTTCGAGAACTTTAATGCCGCCACGGCCGTGGTGACGGCCAAGGGAAACAACTGCCATCCTGGCTCCGCCTATGGTGTCATGGTGAACGCCCAGACCATGGCGGCGCGATTTCATGCCAAGATGCCCCTTGGCGATACCCCAGAAAACAGTCAGGACTACGCCGGTTTCTTCCACCTAGCAGAGATGAAAGGGGTTACCGAAGAGGCGCAGCTTACCTATATCATTCGCGATTTCGATCTGGATCAGTTCGAGCAGCGTAAGCGCTGGCTCACCGAACGGGTCGAGGCCTGCAATGCCCAGCTGCTCCAGGGCTCGCTAACGGTTAGCATCACAGACAGCTATTACAATATGCGCGATCAATTGATCCCGCATCCCCATATTGTCGATATCGCCAAGCAGGCGATGGGTGAGCTGGGGATCACGCCGAAGATCAAGCCTATTCGCGGCGGCACAGATGGCAGTCGTCTCTCCTATATGGGCCTGCCTTGTCCTAA
Source organism: Shewanella sp. Isolate7 (assembly GCF_022398425.1). NCBI lineage: Bacteria > Pseudomonadati > Pseudomonadota > Gammaproteobacteria > Alteromonadales > Shewanellaceae > Shewanella > Shewanella sp. Isolate7. Next base: position 21,990 of record NZ_JAKEVJ010000052.1, read on the forward strand.
CCTGTTTACCGGTGGTCACAACTTCCATGGCAAGCATGAGTTCATCTGTCTGGAGTCTATGGTGAAGGCGACAGAGGTGATCATGGCGATCTGCCGCTTAACGGCTAAGCAATTAAAGGGCTAAGCAGTTAAAGGGCTAAGCAGTTAAAGGACTGACAGTTAAGCGGTTAAATGCCTGATTGATTGGAGAGGTTGAGCTCGATGGCTGGGCTGTCGAGGACCTCAACCGGAAAGCTCACCTCGAAACAGGCGCCGCCTAATTCGCCGTCGTCGCGATAGCGAATGTTGCCCTTGAGCAGGGTAACGGCGTTGAAGGCGGCGGAGAGTCCCAGGCCGGTGCCGCCCTCCGAGCGAGTGGTGGTATAGAAGGGCTCGAAGATATGACTGCTGGCCTCGCTGCCGATCCCCGGCCCATCATCCTGAATACGGATATTGAGCATGCCATCGTCCACCTCGGCGTCTATCCTGATCTTCCCCTGCTTGCGATCCTTAAAGCCGTGGGCATAGGCGTTGGACACCAGGTTGGTGACGATCTGCTTAAACAGGCTGAGATTGGTGAGTATGTTGAGGTCGGGATCCACCCGGTATTCCACCTCGGCCTGCTTGTCGCCGTAGATGAAATGCATCGACTCATGGTGCTCTTCTAGCCCCTGTTTGAGGTTGATGCTGCGTTTGTCTTCCAGGCTCTGCTCTGCGGCGATCGTCTTGAACTTCTGGATCAGGGTGCTGGCGCGGGTGATGTTGCTGATGATCAACTCACAGCTTTGCTGATACTCCTCCAGGATGGCATTGATCTCCTCCAGGGTCGCGTTTTCGCTATGGATCAACTTGATCAGCTCCTCGATATGGATCAGCTGGGTGCTGGCTGCAGTGAGGCAGATGCCGATAGGGGTGTTGATCTCGTGGGCTACGCCAGATACCAGGCCGCCGAGCGCTGCCATCTTCTCCTGTTCGACCAGTACCTGTTGGGCGCGTTTAAGCACCAGCAGGGATTGCTCCAGTTCCTGGGTGCGTTCCTTCACCTGGCGCGCCAGTTCATCCTTGTAGCTGCGTTCCAGTTCCAGCAGTCGCTCGCGATCCGCCAGGGCCTCTTGCAGTTCCAGCTTGGAGGCCTTGATGTCATCGAAGGAGCGCCTGAGTTGCAGCTGCATCTCATTGATTGCCTTGGCAACCAGCCAGAATTCGTCATTCTTATGGCTGTTCTTGACGAACACCAGGGGCTCGAACTCGCCGTCCAGGTTGATGTTCTGGCTGTAGTCGCTGAGCTTATGCAGGTGGCGGGTGACCAGAAACCACACCAGGAAGAGGATGAAGCCGGCGACGATGAAGGTCTTGATGGCGTTGGAGAGGAGTATGATGATGGCGCGATCGAGCAGTTTCTCATATACCACTCTCAGATCCGCCTGCACTAACAGGGTACCAACGTCTATGTTTTCGTTGCCTGAGCCATAGACCAGTTTAAAGCTGCGCTCTATGGTGTTTTCCGGGGTTGCCGTGCCCGCCTGCCAGTGTTGGCCGCTGTCGTCGTTTATCTCTATGTAGGTGATGTCAGGCAGCTGGATCAGGCCGTCGATCTGGGTGTTGATCAGGCGCTCGTCGATCACCCAGATGCTGGCCGCCAGCACGTCCAGATTGACCTTCTCTATGCTGTCGAATTGGCGGGTGATGCGATTGACGTCGCTGCGATAGTCGTTGACCAGCTGGAAGCCCGTGGTGAGCAGGGTGATTAAGGAGCTGAAGAGGATGATCGACAGGGTGAGTTTTCTGCCGATGGGACTCTTGAGTAGCTGAGCTGTGTGGTTTGCCATTTATGGTATCGCTTATCCCAAGCACCATAAGCACGGCCGACAATTGACGTTAGGTGCGCTGTCCAGATCACATAGCTTTAAGCATAGCCTGATTCTTATGTTCTGCTCGCGCAAAGGAATAAAAATGTCGCCAAGATGATGTTTGTAAAGTCTTTATGTGGCTCTGCGGGTTGGCATTTTACTTGCAGTTATTCTGCTTACTGCAGGTTTTTTGACACTAGGTATCAAGATGGAAAAATTAAATCTGATGCTGTTTAAACAGACGAGTCCTAAGCAAGTGATCTTCAATTTGATGTTGTGGCTGACCCTGATCAGCGCCGCCTTACTCTTTGCGCCCACCTCCCTGATGCAGACTCTGAGGCTAGAGCTGCTGGTGAGTCAATATGCCCACTTCATCGGCCTGGGATTGATTATCGGCGCGGCCTATCTCCTGACCCAGGTGGCCAACTATTTTCTCGATGAGGCGATCAAGCATCTCAAGGGCAAGCGTACCACTGAGACCATAGAGAAGAAGGTGCGGCTGCTGGATCCGACCGAGCGCGCCCTGTTAAGAGAGTTCTTCCTGCAAGGGGAGACAGTGCTGACCCTGCCTGAAAATGAGGCGGCGGTGCAGAGCCTGCTGGAGGCCAACATCTTGCAGTATCTGGGTAACAAGCAACAATACGCTATTCATGGCCCGACCGCAGATTTTAAGATTGCCATGGAGGCTAGATCCCATCTCAATCGCCAGGTCTTGCGTCTGCCTCAGGGGGAACCCAATCCCGAGCAGCTACAGCTGCTTATTAAGGCCAGACCCCACTTCATTCACAGTGTGGTGCCCAGTCGTAAACACGCCGCCTGATCTCCTATGGGGAATTGGGGGGGGAAACGCTGAACGATAGATAAAAAAGTGGGGGCATAAGCCCCCATTTGCATTAGAAATATGATTTTCTGGACTTCGAGGTCCTATCTATTCTGGTTTCGACTTCGAGATAAACAACCACATGATGTATGACATTATGCCAATGGTTGTGAAGATAACTATCATAGATAGCAGACCAATGGGGTTACCAAACATTAAATCTAACCAAAATGCCATGTGAGAAGTCCTCTTTCGTAGCTGTTTATATCGTTGTCCAAGCTAAATTAGCGCGAATGGATATGAGAAATGCTGATCTCGATCAATTAATGCTGTCAATTTGATAACGCCTTGTCATCGTTTTGAGAATTTTGTGAGCCTGGTGGCAAAATTTCCCCGTGTGAATAGCCCGATTGTGCCGAGTTTTAGGCGCTTAGGATGAAAAATCGGCAGTCGGTAATAAAGCTGTCGCAAAAGGCTTGCCATTAGTAAAAGCAAAGGTATAATTCCGTTCACTTACTCGAGACAGAGAGTAAGGTCTGATTGATGAGCCGGAGTGGTGGAATTGGTAGACACGACGGATTCAAAATCCGTTTCCTTCGGGAGTGACGGTTCAAGTCCGTCCTTCGGTACCATTATCAGTTGCTCTCCTAGTGAGAATAGCGGTAAGATCAGACTAACAAGATGCAGATGTGGTGGAATTGGTAGACACGCTAGCTTCAGGTGCTAGTGGCTTAACGGCCGTGCGAGTTCAAGTCTCGCCATCTGTACCAACTTGTTGATGCAAATCCTCTCTAGAAGAGATAAGAACCTGCTTAATAGCAGGTTTTTTTATGCCTGAAATTTATTGCTGTTTGAAGTCATTTCAGTAGCCAGCTAGCAGTCCAAGCAGCTGGAGCGCCATCGACGCTCCATCTCTTGCTTATTTTTCTCGATTGATTCCTAACGATTAGAAGTTGTAGGCGAGACCTATCATATAGTGGTCGTGTTCGAACTCCTGATAGCTGATCTCTAGCATGAGATCTAGCTGGGACAGTAGGGGGTAGCGATAGCGCAGTCCTACATCATAGATGCTGTCGGCAACCTTTCCTTTGTCGAGATAGCCATAGTTTTCAGCATCGGTAAACAGGCCTGCATGGGCGACCAATTGGCTGTCGTTAAACAGGTCGAAGCCATAGTTAACTTCTGTGTACCAAGCTTCTACATCTTGGTCATAGTTTACCATCAGATTAAGTGCCTTATAGTCGAGACTGACTGAATACTCGACGCTGTAGCCGCCAGCCCCATAAGTGTATTTCATGGCGTTGAAGCCTAGGCCTAGATCCTCGGTGAGCATCTGGTAGTAACCGCCGTAGTAATCAATTTCATAATCATTGTAGACGCTACCTTCATCCTCATAGCGATAGGTCTCGAATGAGGTGCCTAGATAGAAGCCACTTTCGTGTTCCACCATGAGATCGCCCTGAAGTGTGGGCTTGTTGTCGCTGATGGTCTGGCCGCGCCACAGGTAGTTGCTGAGTCCCATGAGTACACCCGAGGCGGCGAATTGACTTTCTTCGGCTGCCAGAGGTTGGCTCATAGTACAGGCGATGGCTAAGGCGCAAGAGGAGAGTATTATCTTATTCATTATCAACCCTTAAACAATTTTTAGTTTGTTCTAATA
>NZ_JAKEVJ010000053.1:0-26268 GCF_022398425.1 Shewanella sp. Isolate7
CTTTGGGGGATCTTTGGGGGATACGCCTTGCTGCTCCTGTCGAAGCTGGTTTACCCATTTACGCATGGCTGAATTACTGACGCCCATCGCGCTTGCAGCCTCAGTTATGCTGTATCCCTGTTTCGTTACCAGCTGCGCAGCTTCTAATTTGAACTCTGCACTGAATGTCGGTCTTGTGTTCTTCATTTCTACCACCTTTTCTCTGGAAGTGAGTCTATCACTTCGTCTATTCAGGTGGCCAAATTCACTATGCCACTACAATGCTATTGGAAAATGAAGCGTAGAGAGAAAAATTTGGAGCGACATATCGGGTTCGAATCGGTAGCGCTAAACGCTCGACCCATACCTTGGCAAGGTATCGCCTAACGCAGTGAACAAAGAGCCAACTGAGCTAATGTCGCATAGGGACAATACACGCAAGCAGCGGGATCAATATTAAATACTATTGGAAACTGAGGCTTAGAGAGGAAAATTTGGAGCGACATATCGGGTTCGAATCGGTAGCGCTAAACGCTCGACCTATACCTTGGCAAGGTATCGCCTAACGCAGTGAACAAAGAGCCAACTGAGCTAATGTCGCATAAGGACAATACACGCAAGCAGCGGGAGCATTATTAAGTGCTATTGGAAACTGAAGCTTAGAGAGGAAAATTTGGAGCGACATATCGGGTTCGAACCGATGACCTATACCTTGGCAAGGTATCGCTCTACCAACTGAGCTAATGTCGCATAAATTTTGGAGCGACATATCGGGTTCGAACCGATGACCTATACCTTGGCAAGGTATCGCTCTACCAACTGAGCTAATGTCGCATAATTTTGGAGCGACATATCGGGTTCGAACCGATGACCTATACCTTGGCAAGGTATCGCTCTACCAACTGAGCTAATGTCGCATAATCTTTGAGTCTGGATATTGGTGTAACCAAACTTTTGTAATTTGGAGCGACATATCGGGTTCGAACCGATGACCTATACCTTGGCAAGGTATCGCTCTACCAACTGAGCTAATGTCGCATAAATTTTTCGTGCTACCTTAGCATTCATCATCAATAAAGGTATCGTCTTACCTTTTATCAACTGGGCTAAATGTCGCATTTCAATCATCACCGGCGATTGTGCCAGTAAAAAGTTGAGGCCGCATTATAGGAGAATTTCGCCCCTCTGCAACCCCCTAATTTAAAATTTTCTACCGTTTGGTTAAATTTTAAATACTTTCTCACGATAATATTGCAGTTCGGCAATCGACTCCTGGATATCAACCAGTGCCTGATGAGTGCCCTGCTTCTTAAAACCGTTCATCACTTCCGGCTTCCAGCGACGCACTAACTCTTTGACAGAACTGACATCTATGTTGCGATAATGGAAATAATCTTCCAGGGCTGGCATGTAACGATTCATGAAACGTCTGTCCTGACCTATGCTGTTCCCACACATTGGCGACACACCGGCTGGTACATGCTCGGATAAGAAGGCAATCGTCTGAGTGATGGCATCTTGCTCACTGAAGTCACTCGCCCTGACTCTGTCGATCAGGCCTGACTCGCCGTGATGCTTCTGATTCCAGTCATCCATCGCCGCAAGTACATCCTCACTCTGATGGATGGCAATCACCGGCCCTTCGGCCAATATGTTCAGTTCCTTGTCGGTAACGATAGTCGCAATTTCAATGATTCTGTCGACCTCGGGCTCCAGCCCCGTCATCTCCAGATCAACCCAGATCAGATTTGTTTCATCTGCAGCCATATATCTGCCTTATCAATGCGTGTTTGCCTAAATTCAGGCTTTTTTATTTAAGACCGTGTATCATACTGCTTTTTTAGAAGACACAAAATAACCTTATTTTGACGATGGCGACACTGTGAGTAAAAAGAAACCCCTAAGCCAAGGCCAACGCCGCCGCATGCGAGCCAATCATGAGAAACGATTGCTGCGCAAAGACGCAAAAGAGACCACCATTGAGTTACAGGATAGCTCACTGGGGCCAGAACAGCTGGGCACCGTCATCTCTCGCTTCGGCCAACACGCTGATGTCGAAACGGAAAGCGGAGAACTGGTTCGCTGTAACATTCGCCGAAATATTCAAAGCCTGGTCACCGGTGACAAGGTGATCATGCGCCAAGCCAACGAGACCACTGCCACCATCGCCGGTGTGGTCGAGGCCGTTCACCCGAGACACTCCTCGCTATCACGACCGGATCTCTATGACGGCATCAAGATCATCGCCGCCAACATCGACCAGATCCTTATCGTCTCTTCTGTGGTGCCTAGCTTCACCACCCAGATCATCGACCGATATCTGGTGGCCGCTGAAGACACAGGCATAGCCCCGGTCATCATACTCAACAAGATAGACCTGCTTAGCGACGAAGAAGCACCAGCCGTCGAAGCCGCGCTGCAACGCTATCAAGCCATCGGCTACCAGGTATATCGCGTCAGCAGTAAGTCCGGCGAAGGGGTCGATACCATCAAGTCGCTACTAAAAAACAAGGTGAGCGTGTTTGTCGGCCAATCTGGCGTGGGCAAGTCATCCCTGATCAACGCCCTGCTACCAGAGGCCGAACTGATCACCGGCGACGTGTCCGAGAACTCTGGCCTCGGACAACACACCACCACCACAGCCAAGTTGCTGCACTTCCCTAGCGGCGGCGACCTGGTAGACTCTCCCGGCGTGCGCGAATTCGCCCTGTGGCACCTGCCCGCCGAGCGCGTCGGCTGGTGCTTCGTCGAATTCAGGGATTACCTGGGCACCTGCAAGTTTAGAGACTGTAAACACAAGAATGATCCAGGCTGCGCCATCACCCAGGCATTCGAGGAAGGTAAGATCGCCGAAGACAGGTATCAGAACTACCATAGAATTATCGACAGCCTGGATGAGCAGCGACACGCCCGTCATTTCAAAAACGACAACGACTAACAGCCAAACTGGATTTGAAGGAAAACAGACAGTGGACAAATTGAAGATTGCCTTGCAATACATAATGCCGAAACACCTGCTATCGCGACTCGTGGGTAAGCTGGCTGCCGCCGAACTCGGCGCGGTAACGACAAGCGTAATTAAATGGTTTATCAAGCAATATAAGATAGACATGAGCGAGGCAGCCGAGAGTGCGCCAGAAGCCTATGCCAGCTTCAACCAGTTCTTTACCCGCGCTTTGAAGCCCGGCATTCGTCCCCTGTGTGAAGATGACGACTATATCGTTCATCCGGTCGATGGCGCCGTCAGCCAATGCGGGCCGATCAAAGAGGGTCGCATCTTTCAAGCCAAGGGACATGAATATTCGTCACTTGCCCTTTTAGGCGATCAGGCCGATGATGCCAAACGCTTCGAAGGCGGTAACTTTGCCACCATCTATCTGGCACCTAAGGATTACCATAGAATTCACATGCCCATTAAAGGCACCCTGTCCAAGATGACCTATGTGCCAGGCGAGCTGTTTTCGGTTAACCCGCTAACGGCCGAGAATGTGCCTGGCCTGTTTGCCCGTAACGAGCGGGTCGTGGCCATCTTCGAAACCGAAATCGGTCCCATGGCCATGGTCCTGGTTGGCGCCACCATAGTTGCCAGCATAGAAACCGTCTGGGCCGGTACCGTTACCCCGCCGACGGGCAAGAAGGTGTTCACCTGGGACTATCCGACCGAGGGCCCAGAGGCTATCACCCTGGACAAGGGCGACGAGATGGGACGCTTCAAGCTTGGCAGCACTGTGGTGATGCTATTTGCTAAAGACGCACTGGAACACTTTGCCGATGGCGTCGAGCCTAAGGCCGTTACCCGCATGGGTCGGGCCTTTGCCAAAATCGATTAGAGGAAATCTTGAACACAAGTAGCAGCGAACGCTCTGGTTTAATCGAACTGCATCTGGCCGTCCTCCTGTTTGGGGGGACGGCCCTTTTCTCTAAGCTTATTCCGCTCAGCGCCCTGGATATCACGGCACTTCGCTGCTGCATCGCCGCCCTCGCCCTTGCCCTATTGGTCAAACTTAGCGGTCAGCGTCTGCGCCTCAATTGCGGCAAAGATTACGCCATCGCCCTGGGCCTCGGCATCATAGTCAGCCTACACTGGGTCACCTACTTTGCCGCCATGCAACTCTCCTCGGTGGCCATAGGCATGATCGCCTTCTTCACCTACCCGGTCATGACGGTGCTAGTCGAACCCTTCTTTACCGGCAAGCACCTGGAGCTGGCCGATATCGTCAGCGGCATCTGTGTCCTGCTCGGTGTCAGCCTGCTGATCCCTGAGGCCAACCTGGGCAACGATGTCACCCTGGGGATCATCATAGGCATACTGTCGGCGACCCTGTTCACCGCCAGAAACCTGCTACACAAACGCTATTTTGCCGGCTACGGCGGTGCCCAGGCCATGTATTATCAGACTGGGGTCAGCGCCCTCTTCCTGCTGCCCTGGCTCGAGGTCGACCCAGGCGCCATTCAAGCCAACGTCTGGTGGTTAGTGATCCTATTAGGCATAGTCTTTACCGCCGCGCCACACGCCCTGTTTACCTCCGCGCTGCGCCAGCTGAGCGCCAAGACGGTCAGCCTGGTCTCCTGCCTGCAACCCCTCTACGGTGCCCTGTTGGCCCTCTTGATTCTCGGCGAGGGACTGGCCATGAAGACGCTGATTGGCGGCGCCTTAGTGGTCTTTACCGCCGTCTACGAGACCCAGAAAAGCCATAAGGCCAATCGCGCTCAACAGGCAAAATCCTGAGGCATTTTCCTTGGTGGTAAATGAAACGCCACACGGGTCAAATTAACCGATTCATAGATATCATTTTTGAACTAACTTGGTAATATATAAGCGTCCATTGATGCTGGTGTGAACAAAGCGGCTTATGTCTCGTATATTACTGATTATTCTCTGTCTAATCTCATTCTCGGGCGCCGCTAATTCGCCCCTGAACCTCAATAAACGCCTGGGCATAGGACAAGAGCCCCAGGTCGCCAGCAAGAGCACCGCCGAGCAACTCAGTCTGCTCGAAGAACAGCTCACCGAACAGCAGGCCCTGCAGTCCAGCTTCGACGCCATCATTCACCAGTATCAGAGCCAGAAACAGGCGCTGACACAGCAGCTTAAAGAAGCCGCTACGCCACTGGAATATAACCCTAATCAAGATCTGAGCCAGCAGGCATCACTCTCCTACCTGAGATTGGCTGAACTCAAGGAGACAGAGGCCAACCTGGCCACCCAGGTCAACGAGCTGATCAAGCGCCAGCAGCAGCTGCCCAGCCTGATAAGCCAGGCCAACCTGACCCTGGCCAAGCACAAACAGGCGACCGGCAACGACAATCAGCCCCTGAGCGAAATGCAGCGCCGGGTCTATGTTCAGAGCCTGTCGACCCTGGAATCGGAGTTAGCCAGCAGCCAGAAACAGATTGCCCTGACTCAGCAACAGCTGGCGCTGGTGCGTAGCCAGCTGGTTCAGCAGGAAGCCCTGATCGAAAGGCTCAACGGCGCCATCGCCGAGCAACGTCATAAGGCGACGGCAGCCACCATTGCCGCCAGCCAGATCGAAACCTCCATCACAGACGATGCCATCGCCATCAAGCTGAACGACCAGAATCAGGCCTATGGCGAGCAGCTGAAACAGCTCACCCATGAAGTGACCAATGTGATGACGCTGCAGGAGCAGGCCGAGACCCAATACCAATTCCAGGCCAAGCAGATCACTAACATTCAGCAGCAGATCGCCCTGGTAAAGCTCAACTCGGCATTCGGCGAGCGCTTCCTACGTATCCTCTATTCGCTGCCCAAACCGCCGAGTCAGGATAAGATCAGTAATGAGATCGCCAATGCCCGCCTGGCACGCTACCAGATAGAGCAAGATCAGACCCTGCACCCGCTGCTCGGCGCCGCAGAGCAGCTCACGCCACTGCAAACCAAGCTTCTGAGCGCCCAAAAGGAGCTGCAGCGTCAGCTACTGGAAAACTATGATCTCTATATTGGTGAGCTCGCCGAACTTAGGGTCTTATATGAACAGTTAAGCCAGCAATATCAAACCCTCAAGACCACACTCAACGAACACCTGTTTTGGGTGGCCAACGCCAATAGCATAGACGGCTACTGGATAAGCGACCTGTACCAGAGTACCCAGTGGCTGCTCACTCAGGCCCCCTGGCATCAGGTACACGACGCCCTTAGCGAGCAGAGCACCCTCTGGTCATGGTGGGTGATCTTGATGGTGCTCTGTCTGGTAATGCAGGATCTGCTAACGCCCAAGTTTACCCAGCTACTGGCGAAGAACGTCACCTATGTGGGCAACGTCACCCAAGATAAATTTATCTATAGTTTCAATACCCTGGTTGGCTCGCTCCTCTATAGCTGCATCAAGCCACTGCCATTGATCTGCGGCGGCCTGATCTTCTACCTCAGCAACCACAACCTGGTCTCCTCGGTCGGCATGGGCATACTGGCCATAGGCATGCTGTATCAGCTCTATCGCCTCACCTATCTGCTCGCGCTGGACAAGGGGCTGCTGATTGGTCATTTCAAGGGCGACAAGCCCATCATACGAGCCGGTCAGCAACGGCTGCGCGCCCTGACCATTCTGGCCATGCCTATCGTGGGCGTTATCGGCTTTACCGAGGTGTTAGAGACCTCACTGGTCCGCAACAGCCTGGGCCGCGGCGCCTTCATTCTGCTGGCCCTCATGCTGTTCTGGTTCTACCGCGACATGCTGAGCCTGTCTAAGCAGGAACATCATTATCATCAGGACGATAAGAACAAGCGCCTGCTACAGAAGGCGCTCTGGTCGATACTCATCCTCTTACCGCCGGCCTGCGCCGTGCTGGCCTTCAGGGGCTACTACTTCACCGCCTATCAGATGCTGCTGCAGCTACAGCTGTCATTGATCTTATCCCTAAGCTTTATGCTGCTGTATCAGTTAATTAAGCGCTGGATGTTGATCGAGCGTCGCCGCATCGCCTTCAACCGTGCCAAGGCCAAGCGCGCCGAAATACTAGCCCAAAGGGAGAAAGAGGACGACCCCAACAGCAACGAACCACCGGACACCTATGAAGAACCCGTGGTGGATCTAGAGACCATCTCCAGTCAATCTCTTGGGCTGGTGCGCTCACTGCTGACCCTGGCCTTCCTGATCAGCCTGATCGGCCTCTGGACCCAGACACATAGCGCCATCTTCTCCTTCCTGGATGGCATCACCCTATGGACCAGTTCGAGCACGGTCGATGGCATCGCCCAGCAGTTGCCAATTACCCTCAAGTCCTTGTTGCTTGGGCTGATCATCGTCGGTTTCTCGCTGATGATCGCCACCAATCTTCCGGGCCTGCTGGAGCTGATGATCCTACAGCGGCTGGATCTGTCCCAGGGCACAGGCTTCGCCATCACCACGGTGAGCCGCTACCTAGTGGTCTTCTTCGGTATGCTCAGTGGTTTCTCGACCCTGGGGATGGAGTGGTCTAAGCTGCAATGGCTGGTCGCAGCACTCTCTGTGGGCCTGGGTTTCGGCCTGCAGGAGATCTTCGCCAACTTCATCTCGGGCCTGATCATCTTGTTTGAGAAGCCTGTGCGTATCGGCGATACCGTCACCATTCGCGAGCTGACTGGCACTGTGAGTAAGATTCAGATCCGCGCCACCACTATCGTCGACTGGGACAGGAAAGAGATCATAGTACCCAACAAGGCCTTTATTACCGAGCAGCTGATCAACTGGTCACTGTCGGATCCCATCACCCGGGTGATCGTCTACGTCTCGGTCGCCAGAGACTCAGACCCTGCGCGGGTGGAGGCGGCCCTGTACCAGGCCGTCAAGGAGTGTGACGATGCCCTGACCACACCCGAACCAGAGGTCTGGTTTGCCGGATTTGGTCAGCATACCCAAGACTACGAGATCCGCGCCTATGCCAAGGATATGAACACCCGCTGGCCACTAAGGCATAAGCTACACAAGCAGGTCAGCAAGAAACTCAGAGAAAATCATCTAGAGCTCGCCTATCCGCAGCTAGAGGTGCATATTAGTGGTCAAAGTAAAGAGACTCAGGGGTTAATTAGAAGCTAATGCGTGTCTATGCTCACCGGGGCGCCAGCGGCTACGGCGCCGAAAATACCCTGGCCGCCATCAAAAAATCGGTCGCCCTGGGCTGCAATGCCGTCGAAATCGATGTGCACAGCGTCGAAGGCGAACTCTATGTGTTTCACGACAGGCGTCTCGACGGCAAGAGTTCCGGCACAGGTCTTATCGAGGCCGTCAGCCAGGAGTATCTGGCGAGCGTTAGCGTGGATGGCGAGCCCATCCCCAAACTCTGGGAGCTCCTCGAGTATCTGCAGCCCTTCGACGCCCTGATTAACATTGAGCTCAAGGGGCTTAACTCCCTCGGTCCCTTCATGGCGCTCTACCCTGAGATCCTCAATAAACTCAACTACCGCACCGATCAGCTGCTGATCTCCTCTTTCCATCACGGCTTCCTGTTTGCCCTGAGACAGGCCTATCCCGAGATAGTGCTGGCGCCATTAATCGAAGGGGTACCGGAAGACCTGGCGGCCATAGTCACGCGATTAGAGGCCTTCTCACTGCATCTTAGCGTTAACTTCGTCACCCGGGAGTTAGTGGAAGATGCCCACGCCCGCGGTGCCAAGGTGTTTGTCTATACCGTAGATAATCGTGACGATATCCACTACCTGTCGCTGCTTGGGGTCGATGGGATCTTCAGTAATTTCCCCGACGTCAGCGCCGGCTGCGTGCATCAACTCCTGCTGACCCGCTAGGGTCAGCAAGTGCCTACTCACCCTAAACCGCCCAACAAATAAGCAAAGTCCGCACTAGCGGTGGACACCTCTACCATTTTTTGTAACTGTAGAACTAGCCCCCCACTTAAGTACTAAGGCCAGCGGGAACATCTATAATGACTAAGTCCGACTGAATAAAGTTCGCCACAAAAATAAACCAGCCATTTTCTGGGTCTCATACAAAAATAATAACAGCCAAAAGGACTCGCTATGGAACACAAGCTACTACTGCTGACCAGCGATAACGATAAATACCGCAACCTGCTCGGCTCCTGTCATCTGCCGCACCTGACGCTGCTAGGTGACAATCCCCAGAGTATTCTCGAGGCCGATATCTGGCTGGCCGAACCACCATTGGCCGCCCCCTTGGTGGGTCATGCCAAGCAAATCCAATGGATGCAATCTACCTATGCCGGCGTCGATCTCCTGGTCAAACCCAGGCTGCGCCGCGACTATCAACTCACCAATGTGAGGGGAATTTTCGGCCCCCTGATGAGCGAGTACCTGTTTGGCTACCTACTGGCCCACCAGCGCCAACATAAGCAGTATCAGTCCCAGCAGGCGGAGAAGATCTGGCGCCCGGCTAACTTTCGTACCCTGCAAGGGCAGGAGCTGCTGCTATTAGGCACAGGCAACATCGCCAAGCATCTCGCCCAGACCGCTAAACATTTTGGCATGCGGGTCACCGGCATCAACCGCGGCGCCAAGCCCACCATAGGCTTCGACAAGGTCGATACCCTGGCGAATCTGGCTCAGCACATAGGTAATGCAGATGCCATCGCCGCGATCCTGCCCAGCACGCCACAGACCCAGGGCGCACTCAACCAGGAGATGCTCGCCTTGATGAAGCCTGAGGCGATCCTCTTTAATCTGGGCCGCGGCGACGTACTGGATCTCGACGCCCTCTATGCCCAGCTGCTGAGCCACCCTCAGCAAAACGCCATCTTGGATGTCTTCAATCAGGAGCCTCTGCCCCAGGAGCATCCCATCTGGTCGCTGGAAAATGTCATCATCACCCCCCATATCGCCGCCCCGAGCTTTCCCGAACAGGTCGTGGAGATCTTCGCCAACAACTACCACAAGTTCATCAAGGGAGAGCCCCTGAGCCACAGGGTTAACTTCGATCGCGGCTACTAATGAAGCCGAGAGCAAATCCCATGTCTGCTCAGCACTGGCTTACCGGCATGGATGCAAGGCTCGACTAGGTTAATACCATCACCTCTGACATTGAGCCGGCCTAGCTGGCGCACTTGCCAGCGTTACAGCGTCGATCGAAATCTAAGCCTGACGAGGAAAATCCCTATCCCCAAATGGGCTAGAGGCCCCGTATTTAGTGGGATAGCTCACAATTTTTAATTCCCCGCAAAGGCGCCATTATGCACATTCTATAACCAGGAGTTATTAGCATTGAGAATCGTTTTCATTTATACTTGCGTGCATCTGAAGTAGGGGAGTCACCTGTATGTATGTTTGCCTTTGCCACGCCATTACCGACAAGCAAATAAAAGAAGCTGTCGATCAAGGAGATATGTCTCTTGCCGACGTTAAGCGTCGTCTGGGCGTTGGCAACCAATGCGGTAAATGTAGCAAGATGGCGACCGAGATCATCCAGGCACGACTCGATGTTACCCCCAACTTCTACGAAGTGGCTTAATACCTGCTTCAAACAGACATAAAAAAAGCTGCTCTAGAGCAGCTTTTTTTATGTCTGGATTTTATGTCTGACAGTCGGCTAGAGGCTGGTTTCGTCCTCACCCAACTCCACCTTATCCACACGTTGCAGACCTCGAGGCAGCTTGGCACCACGACGACCACGCTCACCACGGTAGTGCTCGAGATCGCTAGGCTTGAGGGTGAGCTTGCGCTTACCCGCCCACAGGGTGACGGCGGTATCTTGGGGCACCACATGCAGATGCACCAGCAGCTCTTCGCGGCTCTTGGCCCTGTCGCTGGCGATGCCGATGATCTTGTTCCCCTTACCCTTAGCCAGTTGCGGCAGGGCGTCGACAGAGAAGAGCAACATGCGGCCCTCGTTGGTGATCGCCAAGATAGACTCGCTGCGGCTCTTATCCACGCGTCTCGGTGGCAGCACCTGCGCATTGGCTGGCAGGCTCAGCAGCGCCTTACCCGCCTTGTTGCGAGACACCATATCCTTATAGTCGCCAATGAAACCATAGCCCGCATCCGAGGCCAGCAGGAAGCATTGTCCATCCTCACCCAGCAGCGCATGAGCCATAGACTCGCCCGGTGACAGCTGGAAGCGGGTGGTCACAGGCTCACCCTGGCTCCTTGCCGATGGCAGGGTATGGGTATCGGTCGCGAAGGCGCGTCCGGTCGAGCCGATAAAGACGGTGGCGTGATTACTTCTGCCCGAGGCGGCGCAGAGGAAAGCGTCACCCGCCTTGTAGGAGAGCGCCGTTGGGTCGATATCATGCCCCTTGGCACAGCGTACCCATCCCTTCTCCGATAGCACTACGGTTACCGCTTCGGCCGGTACCAGCTCCTGCTCAGACAGGGCGCGGGATTCGCTACGCTCGACAAGCGGCGAGCGACGCTCATCACCATAGGTTTCGGCGTCTTGCTTAAGTTCTTTCTTAATCAGCGTCTTCATGCGGCGATCTGAGCTCAGCAGTAGTTCAAGCTTCTCGCGCTCCGCCTCTAACTCGCTCTGTTCCGTCTTGATCTTAAACTCTTCCAGCTTCGCCAAATGACGCAGTTTAAGATCCAGGATGGCGTTGGCCTGCTCGTCGGTCAGGTTAAAACGCGACATCAGCTCGGCTTTGGGATCATCGTGGTAACGAATGATCTCGATCACCTCGTCGATATTGAGGAAGGCGATCATCAAGGCCTCAAGAATATGTAGCCTTGCCAATACCTTATCTAATCTATGCTCTAAACGACGTCTGACCGTGGTCAGCCTGAACTCCAGCCACTCGGTCAACAGCAGTTTCAGCCCCTTGACCTGAGGACGACCGTTAAGCCCAAGCACGTTGAGGTTAACACGGAAGTTCTTCTCCAGATCTGTGGTGGCAAACAGGTGCGCCATTAGCTGGTCACAATCGACGCGGTTGGAGCGCGGCACTATGACGATACGCACCGGGCTCTCGTGATCCGATTCGTCACGCAGGTCGGCCACCATGGGCAGCTTCTTGGCCTGCATCTGGGCGGCGATCTGCTCGAGGATCTTACCGCCACTGGCCTGGTGTGGCAGCGCGGTGATCACTATCTCACCCGACTCCACCGTATAGACGGCGCGAGCCTTGATGGAGCCACGGCCGGTCTCGTAGATCTTGGCGATCTCGTTTCTTGGGCTGATGATCTCCGCCTCGGTGGGATAATCGGGGCCGGGCACCAGCTCCATCAACCTTTCCAGATCCGCCTTAGGGTTGTCGATCAGCTCGACACAGGCATCCACCAGCTCGCGGGCATTGTGTGGCGGCACATCGGTGGCCATACCCACGGCGATCCCTGTGATGCCGTTGAGCAGTATGTGCGGCAGGCGCGCAGGCAATACCATGGGCTCTTTCAGGGTGCCGTCGAAGTTGACGCCCCAATCTACCGTGCCCTGACCCAGTTCGGTCAGCAGCACCTCGGAGAACTTAGAGAGACGCGCCTCGGTATAACGCATGGCCGCAAATGACTTAGGATCGTCCGGCGCCCCCCAGTTACCCTGACCATCTACCAAGGGGTAGCGGTATGAGAACGGCTGCGCCATCAAGACCATGGCCTCGTAACAGGCACTGTCGCCGTGGGGGTGATACTTACCCAGTACATCACCCACGGTTCTTGCCGACTTCTTGTGCTTAGATTGCGCCGACAGGCCAAGCTCGCTCATGGCGTAGACGATACGGCGCTGCACCGGTTTTAATCCGTCGCCGATATGTGGCAGGGCGCGATCCATGATGACGTACATGGAATAGTTTAGATACGCCTCTTCGGTGAAACGTCTCAAGGGCATCTGTTCGACGCCATCGAGGCTTAAATCTATCGCATCACTCATTGATTAGGATCCTGTTGTTCACTCGCTTCACTCGATTCGCTCTCTTCGCTCGTGTTCTCTTTATAAAACAGACGATACACGTTGCCTTTGAGATCGTCTGAAATATACATGGCCCCATCGGGCGCCATGATTAAGTCATAGGGCCGGGCAACGGGAAACTCTCCATCGAGAAAGCTCACCACCGTCTGGCGCTTGCTGATACTGTCATCTTCCAGGGTCAACATGGTGACCTGGTAGCCAATCTTACTGGAACGGTTCCAGGAGCCGTTTTCGGCCACGAATAGCTGGTCACGATACTTCTCGGGGAACTGCTCACCGCGGTAGAACTCTAGCCCCATGGGCGCCACGTGAGCCGGTAGCTCGAAGACGGGCGTCGTCACCTTAAGGCCCTTGGGCTTCTCGTAGGCGGGTTCTAGCACGCTGCTGGCATGAATATAGGGAAAGCCGTAGTGGGCACCGACAATATCGACACGGTTAATCTCATCCGGCGGCAGTCTGTCGCCCATCCAGTCGCGACCCAGATCGGCAAACCATAGCTTGTTATCTTTGGGGGCCCAGTCGAAGCCAGTGACGTTGCGTATGCCGGTGGCAATCTGCTCGCTGCTGCCACTCTCGAGGTCGATGGCGATGATGCTGCCAAAGGGCGCGTGAGCCTCACACACGTTACAGGGTGCGCCAATGGCGACATAGAGGCGTCCATCTGGGCCGAAACGCATGGCACGGCGGCTCTTGTTGGTCTTGCCCGGCAGGCGGTCATAGACCTCCTTGCCCCGGCCCGGACGTCGCAGGCGGTTCTCTATGTCCACGAAGCGCAGAATACGCTCCTCTTCGGCAACATAGAGATCCCCTTTGTAAAAAGCGATCGCCTCAGGGTACTCGAGCCCCTTGGCGACCACGTAACGCTTGTCTACACGGCCATCGGCGTTACTGTCCACCAAGGCCTGAATGCTGCCAGACTTATAGGAGCCGACAAACAGCGTACCCTCGTCACCCAGCGCCATCTGCTTGGCATCACCGAGATCCGAGGCATATAAGGAGAGTCCAAATCCCTTGGTGACTGTGATCATGATGGGCTGCTCGGCACGTGCCGTCAGGGCCACGCCCGATGCCACCATGGCAAACATCGTACTCAGAAAATAACAACTAACTCTTTTATTATGCATTATATTAAGCTTGTCTAACGATTTATCTTTTTATTTTAATGACATAGCTATAGCTGGGCTAAGTCGCCTTTGGTTTCAAGCCAGGTCTTACGATCGCCAGAACGCTTCTTGGCCAGCAACATGTCCATGATGGCCAGGGTATCCTCGGCATCATCTATGGTTAACTGTACCAGTCTTCGGGTGTTGGGATCCATGGTGGTCTCCCTCAGCTGCAATGGGTTCATCTCACCCAATCCTTTGAATCGGGTCACCTGCACCTTACCCTTCTTCTTCTCGGCAGTGATGCGATCTAAGATCCCCTGCTTCTCGGCTTCATCCAGGGCGTAGTACACCTCTTTACCCACATCCACCCTAAACAGCGGCGGCATGGCCACATAGATGTGTCCCTTCTCCACCAGAACCTTGTAGTGCTTCATAAACAGGGCACACAGCAGGGTGGCAATATGCAGACCATCCGAGTCGGCATCGGCCAGGATACAGATCTTGCCGTATCTGAGTTCGGAGATATCGTTGCTGTCCGGGTCACAACCTATGGCGACCGAGATGTCGTGCACCTCCTGAGAAGCCAGCACCTGCGAGGCCTCCACCTCCCAGGTATTAAGAATCTTACCCCGTAGCGGCATGATCGCCTGGAATTCACGATCCCTGGCCTGCTTGGCACTGCCGCCTGCCGAGTCACCCTCCACTAAGAAGAGTTCGCCTCGCATAGGGTCTTGGCCGCTACAATCGGTCAACTTACCCGGTAACGCAGGCCCTGAGGTCACCTTCTTACGCGCCACCTTCTTGGCCGCCTTCAGGCGTTTCTGGGCGTTGCTGATACACATCTCGGCCAGGGCCTCGGCCTGATCCGTATAGGTATTGAGCCAGAGGCTGAAGGCATCTCTGACGACACCCGATACGAACGCCGCGCTCTGACGACTGGAGAGTTTCTCTTTGGTCTGTCCGGCAAACTGAGGATCTTGCATCTTGATCGACAAGATAAAGCTGCTGCGATCCCAGATATCTTCCGGTGATAGCTTTATCCCTCTGGGGATCAGGTTGCGAAACTCACAGAACTCGCGCATCGCCTCCAGCAGTCCCTGACGGAAGCCATTGACATGAGTCCCCCCCAGCGGCGTCGGGATCAGGTTGACATAACTCTCGTTGAGGGAGTCTCCGCCCTCGGGCAACCAAGTGATGGCCCAGTCTACCGCCTCGGTATTGCCCTGCATGCTGCCGATAAAAGGTTCCTGGGGCAGCGTCATGGCGCCATTGGTCGACGACTTGAGGTAATCGGTCAGGCCACTCTCGTAGCACCACTCTTCGATATCGCCCGTCTGCTTGTTGGTAAACTTGATGCGCAGTCCAGGACAGAGTACCGCCTTGGCTCTTAGCAGATAGATAAGCTTGGGAATCGAGAAGTTAACCGAGTCGAAATAACTGGCGGTCGGCCAGAAATGGACCCGCGTGCCCGTGTTGCGTCGACCACAGGTACCTGTCACCGTCAGGTCATCTACCTTGTCACCGTGGGCGAAGGCCATCTCATAGACCTGACCGCCCCTTCGCACCGTGATC
Source organism: Shewanella sp. Isolate7 (assembly GCF_022398425.1). NCBI lineage: Bacteria > Pseudomonadati > Pseudomonadota > Gammaproteobacteria > Alteromonadales > Shewanellaceae > Shewanella > Shewanella sp. Isolate7. Next base: position 15,461 of record NZ_JAKEVJ010000053.1, read on the forward strand.
TCGACGCGATTAGAGAGCGCGTTGACCACAGAGATCCCCACCCCGTGCAGACCACCGGAAAACTGATAGTTATTGTTGGAAAACTTACCACCGGCGTGCAGCTTGGTGAGAATAAGCTCTACCCCAGGTATCCCCTCTTCGGGATGGATGTCCACCGGCATGCCGCGGCCATCGTCGATCACCTCGAGCGAATTGTCCTTATGCAGTATCACGTCAATTTTGGTCGCGTGTCCCGCGAGGGCCTCATCGACACTGTTATCGATCACCTCTTGTCCCAAATGGTTGGGGCGGGTGGTGTCGGTGTACATACCGGGGCGACGTTTTACCGGGTCGAGTCCATTGAGGACTTCAATTGCATCTGAAGTGTATTGGTTAGTCATAGCGCACACAATATATTGTTATTCAGGCCATGTTGCGGCCCTACATGTCTATTTGTCAAGAAACAGGAAATCACAAATCCCTGGCATCTGCTGCTCATAGCCGACGAAGCTATGATCGCCTCCCGCCTCGATGAGCATCTGACAACATTGGTATTTATTCACGGCTTGCCGATAATCAAGCACCTCATCCCCTGACTGCAGCAGCGCCAAGAATCGATCGGGATGTGAGATGGCCAGCGTATCGTATTGTGCCACCTCTAACTTGTGCTCGGGGAGAATCTGATAATCCTCTTCGGTGTAGGGATTGTACTGGGGACCGAGGAACTCATCAAACAGCTCGAAGGGTTTCACCGCAGGATTAACCAGCACGGCTCGCCCGCCATAGTGCTCCGCCAGATAACTCGCAAAATAGCCGCCAAGGGAAGAGCCGATAAAGCCGAGGCGTTCCCCACGTGCCAGCGCCTGCTCGACGAGTTCAGTCAGCAATGCCATGGCCGCCTTGGGCGTGGCGGGGAGTTGAGGTTGAACGAAATTGATGGCGGGAAAATGCTTGGCAATATATTTGGCAGTGACCACACCTTTATCTGAGTGCGGTGAACTATTGAATCCATGAATATAGAGCAGCATATGTCCTCGGCAGTGAATGATAAAACGGCGATGTATCCCTTACACGACGGCTTACCGGCCAAAACGGCGCTGAGCCTAGTCTCTCCACCTCGCGTCGGGCATCCAGATGCTATCATCCACGCGGCAATTAACCAAATATTAACCCCATCGATGCTTAGCAAGCTGCCTGCCTAACAGGGTCTCCGAAATGGCCGCCTAATAACCGCTGGAGTCGTGATCCGGTGAAAACTTGTTGCCGGGCACCCGGTAGACGTTGGCCTGAATGCTGCCGTCTGGTCTTAATTCAAGCAGGCGATATCCTGGTTGCTGGGCATCGAGGGCGAAATAGGGAGACTTGGGCTTAAACTGGATGCAGGTCGAAGGCGTAGCCATCAGCTTAACCGGGCCACTCTTACCCTGATAGAACTGCTCCAGGCTCTGATGTACATGGCCCCATAACAGGCCCTTGACCTGAGGCATGGCCGTGACTCTGTCGAGAAACGCTTCACCATTGTCCATGCAGTGTTGATCCAACCATTTGCAATCCACCAGAATCGGATTGTGGTGCATAACCAACAGGGTATGTAGCTCAGGATGAGCGGCCACCGCCGCCTCAATCAACTCCATCTCACTGTCGGCCATATGCCCGCCAGGTTTTCCCCTAACGGTAGAGTCCAGCATGATGATCTGCCACTTTCCCACCAGGATGCGCCTATCGCCATAGACCCTGGGGCCCTGCATGTGCAGATGCATGATGCGTGGATCGTCGTGATTGCCCGGCAGGTAATGACAAGGAAGGTTTAACTTTTCAATCGCCGCAACGAAGTTATGGTAAGACTGATTGGAATAATCTTGGCTAATGTCGCCAGTCGCCAACAAGAGGTGTGCCGGATACTCAACGGCCTTAATGGTGTTCAACACAGCATCTAAACTATGTGCGGTATTCACACCCAGCAGCTGCGCCTCGGGATCGGCAAAAAGATGAGGGTCCGTCACCTGGACCAGCTTTACGCTCTCATCATGATCGATGGAATAAGAGATAGCCTCTTTTAGCACATTAAAACCCTAAGATTCGGACTGACAAATGATGCGGGCATGGTTGTCAATCTTGAGTAACTCTTCAAGAAAAGCATTTACCTGATACTTTTCGTCTCTATGGTACATACGTATATTTGGATAATCATATACTGGTCTTAATCGATAAATCTGTCGACTAGTTAACACTTCTGCTAATTTAGCGTCATGGTAAACACGCACTACAACTTTAGGAGTATCAACGTATTGCGCGATTTTTAGCGGGCGGGAGATCTCAATTAATTGGGTATATTGGGTATTTTCCAGCAGCTTAACCTCGAGGCAGCCAAAGTCTCCTTCGACCTGCCATGACTGTCCTTGCTCATACCCCGCGGGTAGCCAGCGTAATATATTGAAATAGTTGCGACTGCACAAGGCGAGAAAACGACTCACGTTTGCCTGGTAGTCTGGCTTTCTCTTATTTAACGACAGGCTCACTTGGCCGCCCTTAGATCTTGATGATGAAGCTGTAGCCACTGGAGACCGATCACAGTGGAAGCGTTGTTGATGGTGCCGTCACACAACAACTGATAGGCCGCCTCACGCGGCATCACATGCACCTTAATGTCTTCATGCTCATCGTCCAGGCCATGCAGGCCATCGGCCTGACTGGCATCGACCCTGGCCCAGTAGAAATCGAATCGCTCGCTGGTGCCGCCGGGACTGGAAAAATATTGGCTGATGTAGTGCATCTCACTGGCCACCAAGCCTGACTCCTCGAGCAGCTCACGATGAGCCACCTGCTCGGCCGACTCCCCCTCTTCTATCATGCCGGCCACTAACTCGAGCAGCCAAGGCGTGGGCGCGGCGTCAACCACGGGAATCCGTATCTGCTCAATCAGCACCACCTTGTCACTCACAGGGTCATAGGGCAGCACCACCACGGCATGGCCACGCTCGAAGACTTCGCGCACCACTTCCGGGCTCCAGCCACCGGCAAACAGCCTATGTTTGAATCTGTACTCCTCCATACGAAAGAACCCCTGAAAAAGGGTTCGTTTTCCCAGCATCTGTACATCTTCATTGGTGAATTTCTGACTCATGACTCGTCCCGCAACTCAGTTAGTAATTGCTTATCTCCAAGGGCTCTCAATATACCATGTCGACCACTAAAAAATGCAGACTTACCGTTAAAAACTGTTACACTTCCTAGTTGACTTAAAAATGGTTAATTTCTTAATATCTTAACCTTAATAAGTTTAGATGTATCGGGAAGCGTCGGGAAGCGCAAACCGCTTCGCGCAAATGATTTGCGCAGAAGCATCACTTAACTTTATTAAGTAAATGGCTCCCTCAAGGAGTGTTTATGTCTAAAAAAGGACAGCTAATGAAATTTAAGATCCGCACCTTATGTGCAGCGTTGACTCTTGCGGCAACGACTTCTGCCGTGCAAGCCGACGATCTACTGCAGATATATCAGCAGGCCCTTACTAATGATCCTATTGCGCTCCAGGCTCAAGCGCAGCGCGACCGTCTCTACGAACAGATCGAAGAGAACCGCGCTCCCTTGCTACCTACCATCAGCGCTAGCGTCGGCTATGGAAAGCGCTGGACGAATGTTGATGATAGCGTGTACAACAGCGGGCTTAATGCGGGAGTGTCACTCAATCAGGTGATCTATGATCACAGCGCCTGGGTTGGACTCGACCTTGCTGAGCTGGCGGCTTCACAGGCCGATGCAGCCTATGCCTCGACACTTCAGTCACTCATCATTCGCGTAACAGGCGCCTACTTTGACGTCTTAGCCGCGAAAGATAACTACGAATTCAAGGGTGCGGAAAAACGCGCCATCGAGCGTCAGCTCGAGCAGACTAAGCAGCGTTTTGCCGTGGGCCTGACCGCCATCACCGACGTACACGAAGCCCAAGCCCAATACGACTTGGCCCGTGCATCGGAAATCTTGGCAGAAAATCAGCTCATTAACAGCTACGAAGCCCTAAGAGAGATCACCGGCATAGACCACAAGTCTATCGATGTGCTGGATACCACACGTTTCACCGCTGTACAGCCAAGCCCAGCCAAGCCAACGGATTGGTTGAAGATGGCCGAAAACAGCAGTGTGGATCTGCTAACGACGCGTATCGGTAAAGACATCGCCCAGCAGACCATCTCGCTCTATAAAGCGGGTCACATGCCATCTCTGAGCCTGAACGCAGGTTACACCACTAACCTGGATCAGAAGAATCAGACGGGTGATTTGAACGATTACGACAACGCCAACGTGGGCCTGAAACTGAGCGTGCCTATCTTCGAAGGCTTTAAGGTCAGCTCTAAAGTCAACCAGGCGCAATACCAGTACGTAGAAGCCAGCGAAAAGATGGAGCAAACCTACCGCAAGGTGGTTAAAGATGTGCGCAACAACTTCAACAACGTTGGTGCCTCAATCAGCTCTATCCGCGCCTATGAGCAATCTGTGGTCTCTTCTGAGAGCGCACTGAAGGCAACTCAGGCCGGTTTCGAGGTAGGTACCCGTACTATCGTTGACGTGCTGAACCGTACCCGTGACCTGTATGACTCTAAGCGTCAGCTCTCAAATGCCCGTTATGGCTACATCAACTCTATCCTGGCGTTGAAACAAGCCACTGGCACCCTGAGCGAAGACGATGTCATCGCCATCAACAATGGCCTGAAGGCACCCGAAGTCAGTCAGTAAGACTTTCTGAGGGAAAACCTATAGCCATAAAAAAACCGCCTTAATGGCGGTTTTTTTATGGCATTTTTATATGACTATAATAAGCGAGTCTAAAGACTCATCTTTAAAAGACGAGCTCAACCCCGGGCGAAATAGCCTTTAAACTGCATGTTGGCCGTCACACCATCGAAGTTGTTCACGTCGAAGTTAAAGTCACGGTAGCCGACACGCAGCTTGGTATCGAGCGCCACGCCATCAAACTGCCAGCCCAGACCCACTTGATAATCGTAAACGCTGCTCTCATCTATGCCCTGCATCACATCGGCAAAGCCATACAGACCCAGGCCTGGAATACCCACCTCGGCATTAGCGTAAGCCATAACCACACCATCGCTAAGATCTTTTTGTGAATAGGCACCGACAACGCCAGATGGCGAGATCTGATGTACGCGGAAAGAACCATGCATCTTCTTGTAGGCGGCACCAAGATCCAATGCCACTATGTCGTTATCCAGCAACTCATAGTAGAGCACGAAATCGGTATTGCTCAGGTTGCTCGCCGTGGTCACGTCGCCGCTAAATACGCGATCGCCGAATGCCCAATCGCCGGCTAGAGTCGCCTTGCCGTCGGCATCCAGACGGTTTTCACGGATCTTTAGGTTAGGCACTAAAGGAATAGGATGCTCGATGGCGACCCAGATACTACCCTGAGATGAAGAGCTGTAATCAAACTCCTGTTGCGCCTGGCCCTTCTGCGCGAAGGTGCCCTCCGTGTCGGCATTCCAGTAATCGCCGCCCACTTTAAAGCCAACTACAGTAGCCGCCTGTGCAGACGTCGCAGCCAAAGACCCGAGCAGAGCACATGCAAGTAGTGTTTTTTTCATCTAATTAGCCTTGAGTCAATAAGTTAGTTAAATCGATCACCGCGGCATTTGCGCGGGAAATATAATTGGCCATCACCAAGGAGTGGTTGGCCACTATGCCAAACCCAGATCCGTTCAACACGATCGGGCTCCACACAGGCTGCTGCGTCTCTTCCAGCTCACGAATGATCTGCTGCAAGCTGACCTCAGCATTTTTCTTCTTCAGTACATCGGCAAAATCCACCTCGATCGCCTTCATGAAGTTCAGCAGTGCCCAGGTGGCGCCGCGGGTTTCATAGAAGACATCGTCTATCTGCCACCAGCTGGTCTTAATCTCCTGACTGGCTAAGTTAGGTGTGGACTGGCTTGCCTCTGTGTCACCGGCCAGATCGGTATTGATACGCTCCTGCCCCACGCTGGCAGACAGGCGCTGAGACATGCTACCCAGACGTTTCTGCACCTCTTTGAGCCATTCGTTGAGGTTGTCGGCTCGGGCATAAAACTGGGCATCCGGATTGTTGGTATCGGCAATGCGGGCACGATAGAGCTTGAGCAGCTTGATGGCGTCGCGATACTCGCCCTCTGCGCTCGGTACCAACCAGCTGGTGTGTTCGATATTCAGCTTAGAGTGGGCCGCCAGCAGATCTTTGTCGGCGGTCGACTGTGACTGAGAGCGGCTAAATTCCTTGCGCATAATCAGTGCCAGATCCCTCGCCTGCTCAATGGCGCCAAACTCGAAGGCCGGCATGTTATCCATAAACAGCGAAGGCGGCATCACATCGTTGGACAACCAACCACCGTTCTTATCGAGGAGGGTTTCCATCGTCAAAATCAAAGAGGTGGTGGTTGCGTAGCCCACTATCTTATGACCCGTCTCGTTATTAAGCTGGTAGGGCTCGATACTATCTGGCTCTATGCTCCACCATACGCTGATGATATAGCCAATCAAAAATAAGACGGCCGCCGCCAGGCTGACCCGTTTCCATGTTACCTGCATACTCTTACTCCATTAATGGTGATGATGGTGCTGGCCATCATCTTGTGTCGCCATCGCTTGCTTGCTGACCGGCAGCGTTACCTGCTTCTCGCTGCCATCGCTAAACTTTAGCCTCAACACCACTTCCTGTCCTTCCGTCAGCGGCTTTTTTAATCCCAATAACATCACATGCTTGCCCGAAGGCATGAGCTCAAGGTTGCCGTGACTAGCCAGGGTAAACTTAGGTAATTGGCGCATCTTCACCACGCCTTCTTCTTCCACCAGGGTGTGCAGCTGCGCCTCGGCGGCCACCTCGGTCTCGACGCCGACAAGATCGACCTCAGGCCCGTGGTTCATCAGGGTGAAATAGGCGGCGCTATTGGGCACGCTCGGTGGAATGGCCCTGACATAGCCATCGACAAACATGACGTTTGCCAATACGGAAAATGAAGCACATGATAGCAGGACAAAATTAAACACATGTTTGAAAATCTGTTTCAATGCCTTAAACTCCTTTTTAACCCCATTTGCCATATAAGGATTATTGACCCATGAGTAACATTCAATTTCAGGATGAGCAGGGCGTACGCATCATCACGATCAATCGCCCCGAAAAACGTAATGCGCTTAACCTTGAGATGTATACTCGGCTCACAGAATACCTTATCCAAGGGGAGTCAGACAACGGAATTAACGCCTTTCTCCTCAAAGGTGAAGGCGATTGTTTCACCTCGGGCAACGATGTTGCTGACTTTTTAAAAAATAGTGACTTAGGACCAGATCATCCGGCATTCAAGTTTCTGTTCACCCTGCTGGATCTGACTAAACCTTTGGTCGCCGCGGTCAGCGGACCGGCCGTCGGCATAGGCACTACCTTGCTGCTGCATTGCGACCTCATCTACGCCGACAACACAGCTAAGTTTCAGCTGCCCTTCGTCAATCTGGCGCTGGTGCCTGAGGCCGGTGCCAGCCTACTGCTGCCCCGTCTAGTCGGGCAGGCCAAGGCCAGCGAACTCCTGCTCCTCGGTGAGGCCTTCGATGCCCAAAGCGCCCTAGGGATGGGACTGATTAATCACCTCGTGCCAGGCGATGAGTTAGTCAAACACGCCCTGGTACAAAGCCTTAAGCTGGCGCAGAAGCCGCCACAGGCACTCAGGGCCAGCCGCCGGCTGTTGCGTGGAGATAAGGCGCCAATAAGAGAGCAGATGCTAAAAGAGTTGGAAGAGTTTGCCGTTCGCCTGCAGAGTGACGAAGCCAAGGCGCAATTTAACGCCTTCCTGCGCAAGTAGAGAAACGGGCCAGGCTAGTCGACCCGGCTAGCTTGGCCTACGCCCCAGGCGGCGAGCAATAAGAGAATAATCGGCCAAAACAACGAAAAACCGGCAAATAACATGGCAATGGCACTCAGCACACAGAAAGAGGAGACCAGGGCGATAAAACTAAAGGCCAAGGTAAGCCAGAGTAACAGAATCAATAACAGGGCACTGACCAGCGCCGTACTCCACAGGCCAATGTCGATCCACTGGGGCGACTCCAGGCTGATATAAAACCAACGCGCTTCAAAATAATGTCCTAGCGTCAACAGCACCGCTGCAACAAAGAGGACAACCCCCAAGGCCAGCAGGATATCCAGCGCTTTTTGTACTTTTGGAAAATTCGTACTTCCCTTCACGCTCATCATCCCTAAAGGCTAGTAGCCTGGTTTCCATTTCGGCAACACCAGCGCCAAGACAAAATAAACTAACAAGACAAAGGCCGGATTCATAAAGGCTGCTACGGCCCACACCACACGTGTCCACAGGCAAGACCAGGCAAATTTGTCTGCCGTCATCGCCGCCACACCACATACCATGCTGCGGGGATTCTTTAACCTTCTAACCAGATCATCGATATTCATAATACTTGTCCTTCACTATCAACAAAATCGAGAGCCCCGGCTATAACACCTTATGCCATTTCAGGGTACAGACTAAGGTTGCGCAGAGCGCGAAGCTCAAAACAGGGAGCAGTAACAGTGCTGCCAACTCAAACAGATAAGTCATAATGATTCCCTAATCAGTGGTATTCCTTAACCAAAGTGATTACTTAACCAGTTTATTCCTTAACCATTGCGCTCTTCATTGGCGCCTCTTCAGTCTTGGTCGCCGTTTCAGCCAGCTTAAGGTTGGTATCGAATAATGACTCCGACAGCTGCGTCTGCAGCGAAAGTGTCAGCTCTTGCTGAGCGGTCACCATCATCTCCTGCATCTGAGTCGCCAAATGACGCTCCAGCTTGGCGGTGATATCTGTAGGGATAAAGTCGTCTGCCGAGGCAGAGAAGCTAGCACCTACCAGTAGAGAGGCGATTAGCGATACTTTAGTTAGCTTGTTCATGATGTCTTCCTTTCCATTTCGTTTATGACATCTTGGATAATACAAGGGGTGTGCCAACTTTTTTAAAACCACATAAGCATTTGATAATTAACGATTTAGGGTTTTCGCTTGGTGAAAGGCTTAGGCGAAGGCAAAGGCGGCGAGATAAGAAGGTAGTGAGTTTCACCACCGGCTGGTAATTTTCACTAACTTTAGTGACAAGTATAAAATTCAGACAAAAAAAGCCGCTAAGTTATCAGCGGCTCTTTTAGAAAATGATGAGATAAGCTTCTATTTAATCAGCAATTATTTAAGATCCATGCTAGCCCTAGCCTGATGTACCACCTCAATACCGGCGCCAGCCTTATGGGCATTCTCACTCAAATAACGACGCCAGGCTCGAGATCCCGCCTCGCCCTGATACAAACCTGTGATGTGACGGGTGATATGATTCAGGCGACCGCCGGACAGGAGATGTTTCTCTATATAGGGAATCATATTCTCCAAAACGGCATCTCTGCTCAGCACAGGCTTATCCTGACCGCACAGCTGCTGATCCACCTGAGCCAATATGTAAGGGTTCTGATAGGCTTCACGCCCTACCATGACACCGTCTAGCTGTTTAAGGTGCTCGCCGCACTCCTCCAGGGTCTTAACCCCGCCATTGATAGAAATATTCAACTGAGGATAATCCCGCTTGAGGCGATACACCCTGTCATAGTCAAGCTCGGGGATCTCACGGTTTTCCTTGGGGCTCAGCCCCTGCAACCAGGCCTTGCGCGCATGAATAATAAAGGTGTCGCAGCCTGCCGCGCTCACCTTGTCGACGAACTCGGTGAGAAACTCATAGCTGTCCTGCTCGTCGATGCCGATGCGGGTCTTTACCGTTACCGGAATATCGACCACCTCATTCATGGCCGCCACACACTGAGCCACTAAATCTGGCTCCGCCATCAGACAGGCACCGAAGCGGCCATTCTGCACACGATCCGACGGGCAGCCGACATTCAGGTTAACCTCATCATAGCCGCGCTCGGCCGCCAGTCTGGCGCACTTGGCCAGATCCTCAGGATTAGAGCCACCCAGCTGCAGCGCCAGCGGATGCTCCTCCTGGTTATAGGCCAGGTAATCGCCCTTGCCATGAATGATCGCCCCTGTGGTGACCATCTCGGTATAGAGCAGCAGCTCAGAGGACATCAGGCGCGCGAAATAGCGGTAGTGCCTGTCGGTCCAATCGAGCATGGGCGCCAAGCTGAACACTCGATTTATTGATTTAATTGAATTTTTTGACATTTTAATAACTTGAGGTTTATTTCATATAGCTACATCGCACAGTTCTAATACTTTCGAATCCCGTTAGAATCATTTGCTTTACAAGATCGAACATGTAACTGATGTAACCGTCCGGTGATCCCCACATTCAAAAACTGATGCTGCTACTGCATAGTGCTCCTTTTACTAAGGAGAATACCCATGCGGCATCAACGACGAGATGTAAATACCTGGCTGGATCTTTTCGACCGCCAGGAACAAAGCGGATTATCGGCGGTGGCGTTTTGCCGTCAGCATCAGATTAATATCCAAACATTTTACGCCAGACGCAGTGACATCAGGCTTCAGCGAACCAACAATAAATTTGTTCACGTTAAGCGCGAAGTCACCACCTTTGAGTCGCAAGTAGAAGATGTCACTCAGACATTCGTGCTGAAGCACGCATCTTCAGCATTGAGTGTACCAGCGGACGTTAATCTGCACTGGCTGGCTAGCCTGATGAAGGCGCTGAACGAATGAAGATGTTCGTTCAGCCTTCTGACATTTATCTTTATCTGGATAATGTCGACTTCCGTAAATCCATCAATGGCTTGATAGTCGTGGTCGAGCAACAGATGGAATTGAATCCGTTCCGGGATGCGCTGTTTATCTTC
>NZ_JAKEVJ010000054.1:0-26097 GCF_022398425.1 Shewanella sp. Isolate7
GACGACCTAAAGCGGTCAATGTAAGACGGTCTGAATCAATGAGAGCCCGGCAGGCAACCATGAGGGTATTTAGACGCTTTTGGTGAATTTCTGGGCAATGTTGATAGAGGGATTGATGTAAGATAGTTAATGCTTGCACCTTGGAAGTCCGTGATTGTTTTTTGTTTGCGCTTAATCAGATCACATTCCAAGGTGTAAGTTCACTCTAATTTCATGATTTATCTCAAAGTTATCAGGGGATTCCTCAGCGCTTCGCTTGGGCAGCTCCTTAGCAAGGCGTTATCCCAGAGAAATTTTTATTCGAAAGCCAAATTTTTGCGCGGTAAGCCTAACGGGCCTTTATCCAAATGAGCTTCTGCTTTTGATTGTCCGGTGAGGATCAAAATCGGTCAAATCGAAGAGACGATAGATACCAGTGTAAGCACGCTTTTGGCTCTCGGCGGCAAGGACGCCGCCGTGAAGCCTCCAGGGACGGAATCTCGGCGTGCCAAAAGCGTGCTTGCACAAAAGGTCGTTCCTTTACATTCCTGTAATCACGACATTGGCGCATCCATGCGCTGCACCTGCGGCAGGCAATTGATACACCATGAAGCCATGGTTCAAAGTTAACCTTCCAAATATCAAAATAAGTTTGATGCTCAGTTAATAAGCCTTTCGCTGAAATGTAGCTAGATACTCTAGTGCCGCACCTGCGGCAGGCAATAAGTTCACCACGAAGCTATGGTTTCAAATCCCCCTTATAAACCCCTAAGCAGGTCGACGCTTCACTCCGAAAAGCGCAGAATAATCTCCATTACCAAGCCGATTATCGAAAATCACCCTGAGATGGGAAAGAAGAAAGGAGGGAGCCATCTGACTCCCTACCAGATGCCGACTATTTGGGTTCGAAGGTAAAAGATTGCCCTGCCAGTGCGGCCTCATACATCAGGCCACCTTTGGCGGCGGTGAAGATCGCCATGCCGTTGATGTAGGCGGCGCTGGCGGCCTTGTTGCTGCCGGACTTGCCTGCGCCCGCCGAGTTACCCGTGGTGCCCACCTGGGCGTTGGCGCCGACATTGATGGCGACGGCCGAGGCGGTGGCGCCAAACTCGAAGCTGCCGCTGGTAAATTCTTGATAGGATTTGGCATCCTTGAAGAAGATGATCTCGCTATAGGCTTGTCCGCCGAGCTGAAAGCCGATGGAGAGTTGAGACAGGCTGGAGTCGCCGGTATGCACACCGCCCTTGTAGACCCGCCCCTTACCGTAGGCGGCACCTATGCCGATACCGCCCTTGCCGACGGTGGGGAAGACGGCGTAGCCATAGGCAGAGTTGAAGAACTTCTGGGTGTCGGGGGCTTTCTTGAAGTTGGCGATGGTTTCGCTATAGCTGTCGGCGGCGAGTGTCATGGGAGACGTCAATAATCCCAATGCAACACAACAGCTTAGAATTAAGGTAGACAGATACTTTTTCATGATGACCTCCATTGATTTGGATGGTTCTAGCATAGTCCTCCTGAAGTGGGATGAAAATTAATTTTGCATAAAAAAGCGCCAATATTGGCGCTTTTTCGTCTGGTGTCAGCTCGGGTTCAGTTTATTTGGCTTCGTCCTGGTTTTTGCCCAGCACATAGTGCTCGAACCACAACTTGTCCCAATCCATCTTGGCCTGTCTGTGCTGGTATTTGCTTAGACCATGGCCTTCATCCGGATAGACCACTAGCTCGACCGGCACATTCAGGTAGTGCTTGAGGGCGCGGTAGAGGCCTTGGGCATGACCCAGGGGCACACGCTGATCGTTTTCACCTATGTGGATCAGGGTCGGTGTCTTGATCTTGTCGGCGTGGGTCAGCGACGAGCCATGGGTATAGGCCTCTGGCTTCTCCCAGGGCAGGCCCTGCATGAAGTTGATCACATGGCCTGGGGTGTCCTCTAGCATCCATTGCAGACGCTGGTCGAACACGCCGGCGCCTGAACTTGCGGCCTTGAAGCGGTTGGTGGTGCTGATGAGGGCGTTGGTGAGGTAGCCACCGTTACTCCAGCCCATTACCGCCATCTTGTCACCGTCGGCGATGCCCTGGGCGATCAAGTGATCGACGCCGGCCATGATGTCGGCCACCTCGATCTCATGCTCCTGGCCCACCAGATCCGTGAGGAACTTGTCGCCATAGCCGGTTGAGCCGCGGTAGTTAGGCGACAGCAGCGCCCAGCCGTTGGCGGTGAAGGTCGAGCGGCCGTAGGATCTGTGTTGCAGCGCATAGGGGGTGGCCGAGGTGGGGCCGCCGTGGATCTGTACGATCAGCGGCAGCGGGCCATCGCTCTTCTTATAGCCTGCGGGAAGATCTAGGATCCCCTCGACCTGGCTGCCGTCGGGCGCGGTCCATTTCACCACAGAGATCTCTGGCAGGATCCAGCTGTCTGTCTGCGGGTTGATGTTGGTCAACCGCTTGTATTTGGCCTTCTTGCTGGCGGCATCGGCGATGAAGAGATCGCTGAAATGATCCAGGCCGTTGTGGCTGAAGGCCAGCTTCTTGCCGTTGTGGCTGAAGCTGTAGCTGCCCATGACCAGATCGCCCGCCAGCACAGTGCGTGTGTCGCCTTGTGCCCGGCTATCTATCTCGCTACAGAAGAGTTTGACCCTGGCATGGTCGTAGCCGCGATAACAGAGTTCGTCGCTGCCCGGACGCCAATGGATGTCGCTTGAGTTGAAGGTGACATCGCCCTCAGCCTTCACCTGGATTGGCTTGGCCTTGTCATCCCCAGGCTTAACCACAAACAGCTTGCCTGGGTGGCCGTCGAAGTCGATGCGAAACGCCAGGCGTTGGTTGTCTTCATGCCAAGCCAGGCCCAGTAGCCAGCCGTAAGGTGAGGGCGCCTGCTCGCGCCAGGCGCTGTCTTCCAGCACCTTGTTCTGTTGTGACTGGGTGTTGTACACCTCTATGTTCGACCAGCCTTCGAGGTTGACCAGTTCGTTGTCCTGGGTGGTGATACGGGCGATCTGGCTGGCGTCCTGGTTGACGCTGAAGTGCCATACCACCTTGTCATCGTCCAGCAGCAGGCTCTGTTGGTAGTGCTCGAGATCTAACTTGTAGAGCGGGTTGGTGGTAACCTTGCCGTGGCCATACTTAGGTGCGCCATGCTTGGTGCGGACCTTGGCCCAGATATCTTTGTCTGTGGTGCTCTTGTTGGCGAGGAAGTAGAGGCTCTTGCCGTCTTGGCTGAGCTGAAACGCTTTTACCCCTTCGGCCTCTTTGGTGACAGGCACGGCCTCTGTGCTGCCAAGGGCGATTCTGAACACCTGCGGCTTGCCGTTGTAGGGTGCCTTGTTGTCTTCACGGCTCTGCTTGACCAGGTAGTAGATGGCGCTGCCGTCCGGGCTCCACTGAGGGCTGGATTCGCTCTCGTTGGTGAAAGTCAGGCGGTTGGTCTTGCGTGACTTGGTGTCGATAAGCCAGAGATCTTTCTGCGCCTTGTCCAGCTCCTTTTCCCAGCGGGACTCCAGCCAGAGTGCGTGTTTACCATCTGGGCTGAGCTGGACATTGCCCATGTTGCCTATGGTGAAAAAGTCATCCGTGGTGATCTGGTGAGTACGCTCGGCGGCCAATAGGTTGCCGCTTAGTCCCATGGCGCCTGCACAGAACGCAGCCAATACGGTGAGTTGATATCCCCTTCCCATCTTGATCCCTTCTCTAGTGATTGCTTGAGTATTTCTTGTTAATTGAGGTGTTTAAGCTCGGATACATTAACGCAAAACCGCCCTGGTATAAATTGGGTTAATTATTTTTTGTCGGAATGCATCAGTTGTTGCAGATAATTGAGTTCTTCGGCGCTCAGCAGCTGACGGCTGCTGTTTGGATGAGCTTGGGCTTGTAGGTCTGGGGAGAGGCGGCCCCTGAGATAGGCCGACATGGTGATCTGTTTGAGGCCATAAAGCGCCAGCAGGTAGAGGCTGAGGAGCATAAACAGCCGGGTACTCGCCTGAGCCGCCAGGCTGACCTTGTCGCCCAGCAGGTAGGGCATGATGACTAAGGCCATGCGTACCAGCCAGTTGGTCAACATGGCCAGCGTCAGGGCCAGCAGCCACCTGAACTTGATATCCTTGAGGCTGTCTTGATGGGCGCGGTGTACCCGTCCCTTGAAGCGGCGCAGCAGGCGCAAGATGGCATAGAAATAGAGGCCGGTCTGCAGCACCAATAGCAGGGGCAGCAGGGTGCCCAGCAGGGTGACATGGTTAAACTGGGCGAAGCTACTGGTTGCCAGTAGCCGGCGCATCTCGCTGCTGAGCAGCACGCTGAGACCAATCAAGAGTACCAAGATGATAGCCGGCGCAAAGTGCCGCGACAGGCCGACCGCCCCCTTGATGTCGTGCAGGCTGCGGTAGCAGTAGAGATAGAGCATAGGCATCATCAGGAAATAGGCCGGAATCAGCAGGATAAACAGCTGTTGCAGCGGCAGCGGGGAGTTGTCTTTGTTGAGCAGGCCGGTAAGAAAATAGAGCGCCAGCAGGCTGAAGATGGCGCCTAGCAGCTTGTGATTGTCGTTGCGGTCACGGTAGAGATATCTGAGGTAAAGCCCGAGGCCGATACAGTGCAGGCCACCCAGCAAGGAGAGCCACCAGTATCCTTCGAATAACAAGCCGTGAGAGTGCGTATCCATAGCCTCATTGTTGACCCAAAATGGCGCGTGAAGCAAGCCTGAAGTGGGATTTCAACGTGAAATTCCTCTATGAGTTACGGCACTGATCTCACCTTGGAAATAACGGGTTAATTTGAAGTGATATAGGGCATTATCACCGTCATTTATCCGGGGCGTTTCTTTATCACTTAGGTTGACTGTTTCTCTTTGGCTAGGCGTAGATGGCGGTTGGACGCCGCCGCGGGTGGCTTACCCGGCACTGGGCCGCGTTCGGCCCACAGGTGGCGAATTGCCATGATGGGGTGAGGCAGCAACATGCGCGGGCCAGAATAGATCATGATCTCTCTCGCCTTGGCCTTTGGCTCAGGCTTATAGCAATGCACAGGGCACTTGTTGCAGGTGGGCTTGTCCTGGCCATAGGGGCAGCGATCTAACCTAGTGTGGGCATATTCAAGAAACTCGCTGCACTCTGGGCAGTTGGGCACATCGCCCTTGGCTGGGCAGTGGTCCTTGCAATAGATATGTACCATGGCGGCGATCGTCTTGAACTCTCGCAGCAGCTTACCACTTAGGATCTCTTGGCTCATGATATATCCGACTCATTTACTAGGTTATAACTAGCCTAGCCCGAGGGAAGCCGGAACACAAAAGCAAGGCGTGAAACTATGAAGATGCGCACAAAATGCTATTTAGTGCCCGCCATGTTTGACCTAGGGATATGAGCAAGGAAAGGGGGATTTTTGCCCCCTAAGCATGATTTTACCGGCTGTTTTTGATACCCGAGCGAAAAAGAGGTATAAATATTTGATTTATAGCAAGAGAATCGACTAATAATATCGGTTAATATCTAGACATATTTGCGATATGAAACTGCCTGATACTGGGCGCGATTAATCAACGGTGGATGATAATGAAATATATAGCCATTATTTTGCTGGTAGCGGTGGGCGTTTACCTGTACAAACGAGCGCAGCGACTGGCACAGGAAGAGAAACAAGCAACCCAGAAACCGGTTGAGAAGGTAGTATCGGGCGAAGCCGTGGATGTGCCGAGCCAGGAAGCGGAGAAGGTGGTCTCGACGCCAGCCGACGAAGGTGTCACCTTTGAGCATGTCGAGCCTGCTGAGCCGGTAGAGAAGGCAGAAGCCGTTGAGGCTGTCGAAGAACCGGTCGAAGTGGTTGAGGCTGCTGAAGAGACTAAGCCGGTCGAAGTGGTTGAGGCGGAGAAAGCCCCCGAACAGGCTGCTGCAGAGCCAGAGCCAGAGCCAGAGCCAGAGCCAGAGCCAGAGCCAGAGCCAGAGCCAGAGCCAGAGCCAGAGCCTGCCTTCAAGATGCTGGCGGTGACCGACGAGTCCTGGGCCAATGACAAGCTGACGGCTTCCTTGGCCCAGTATCGCGCCGAGCCTGAGGCAGAGGGTAAGCATGTGGCCCTGCTGCAGGCGATTGCCGAGTGTTACAAGCAGCGCAAGCAGGAAGATTACCGTGAATATGGCGCGGCATTGTCGCCTTATTATCAGTCGCTGTTTGCGGCCCTACCTGAACCTACCAAGGAAAAGGGGGTTGGCTTCATGCAGTTGGCCACCCTGCTCAACGACTGTGGTGACTTCGATGGTGCGATCAAGACTTGTCAGGCGGCCATAGGCTATGGTCTCAGCGACGGTACAGTCACCGGCTTCGAGGGGCGTATCACCCGTATCGAGAAGGCCAAGGCCAAGGCGCAGTCCTAGGCAGTAATCTACTGCACTTCGGCGATTAGCCGTGTAAACTAATCAAACAATACTAAAGAGGCGAACTGAGTGTCGCCTTTTTTATGTCTGGAACATTTATGCCATTTGCCCAGGGATGGAAAGAAAATGGCGTTATGTCTGGAACATTTATGCCCCATCCGTAGGATGACTGGTAAGTGCCCCAGGGATGGAAAGAAAATGGCGCTATGTCCGGAACATTTATGTCTCTGGTCTATAGACCATAATCGCGTTCGTTTAGATTGGATAATCTGAGGTAACAGGAGATCAAAATGCGCAGCATGATGGCATTCGCGGCGTTACTATTAACTATGACGGCTTGTACCCAGGTGCCACAATGGACACTCTTCTATTATCCTGATGTCGAGCCGGGCGCCGCCGAGGCGTTACAGCATCAGGGAGAGCTGGATCAGCATATTTCCGGCTATTATCAGGAGCTGGAGCAGTGTCTGGCCAAGGGCGCCGGTATGGTGAAGCTGAGTCAGACGGGGAGCGGCAGCTATCTCTGTGGCGAGCGTTGCCAGCGAAATGAAGCGGGCGAACTTAAGTGTCAACGCCTGGAAACTCGGGTGAGCCTGTAAAGCATAAGAGTGAGCCAATGAAGTTTAAGCAAGACTATTTCGAGCAGCTAAGCGGGTTTTATTCTCAGGTGAACCCGCAAGGGCTACCGCGCCCGCAGTGGCTGGCCTGGAGCGAAGATGCCGCCAGGCTGATCGGTCTCGAGCAGCCAAATGAAGACTTGCTCCAGGGGCTGGCGGGCAATCAGGCGATTCCGGGCGCCAGTTATTATGCTCAGGTCTACAGTGGTCATCAGTTTGGCGGCTACTCGCCCCAGCTTGGCGACGGTCGCTCCATCATACTGGGTGAGGCCGAGGGGCCGCAGGGTTACTGGGATGTGGCACTCAAGGGCGCCGGCATGACGCCTTACTCCCGCCATGGCGATGGCCGCGCCGTGATGCGCAGTGCGGTGCGCGAATTTTTGATCTCAGAGGCGCTGCATCATCTCAATATTCCCACCACGCGCGCCCTGGCGGTGATAGGCTCCGACCTGCCCGTGTGGCGAGAGACTCAGGAGACGGCGGCCATTACCGTGCGTCTGGCGAGGAGCCATATCCGTTTCGGTCATTTCGAGTTCTTCTGCCATAGCGAACAAGGCAGCAAGGATAAGCTCAAGCAGCTGGTCGACTTCACCCTGAGCCAACACTATCCAGAGCTGAGCCGCGATCAGGAGGGTTATATTGCCTGGTTTAACCGGGTGGTGGCCGATACCGCCAAGTTGATCGCTCACTGGCAGGCCGTCGGCTTCGCCCATGGGGTGATGAACACAGACAACATGTCCATCCTGGGTGACAGCTTCGACTTCGGTCCCTTCGCCTTTCTCGATACCTTCGAGGAGGACTTCATCTGTAACCATTCGGATCCAAATGGGCGTTACGCCTTCGGCCAGCAGCCGGGCGTCGGCCTGTGGAACCTGCAGCGCCTGGCTCAGGCTTTAGTCCCTATCATCGCCTCCGATGATCTGATTGCCGCCCTGAATACCTATCAGCATCATCTGGTGCAGGCCTATCTGGTGTTGATGCGCGATAAGCTGGGCATCAATCTCTCTGAGTCGGCAAGCAGTGAACAGGATGAGGCCGACCTACAGCTGATTGGTGGCTTTACTCAGCTGATGGAGGCGAACCGCTTGGATCATACCAACACCTGGCGCCGTTTCGCCCAGCTGGACCCGAATAGCCAACACTCGTCCTTAAGGGATGACTTTATCGACCTGGCGGGCTTCGATACCTGGTGTCAGGCCTATCGCGAGCGTCTGGGCCAGGTGACAGATGTGGCACACTGGCAAGCGGCGAGGGCAAGAGTAAACCCTAAGTATGTGCTGCGTAACTATTTGGCTCAGGAGGCGATTGTCGCCTGTGAAGAGGGCAATACCCAGCCGCTGGCCGATCTACACCAGCTGCTGACACGTCCCTTCGACGAGCAGCCGGATAAGGAAGCCT
Organism: Shewanella sp. Isolate7; assembly: GCF_022398425.1. Classification (NCBI taxonomy): domain Bacteria; kingdom Pseudomonadati; phylum Pseudomonadota; class Gammaproteobacteria; order Alteromonadales; family Shewanellaceae; genus Shewanella; species Shewanella sp. Isolate7. The sequence goes on from NZ_JAKEVJ010000054.1 coordinate 8,354, forward strand.
ACGCCAAGCGACCACCCGAGTGGGGCCAGGGACTTATCATGTCCTGTAGCAGTTAGCCGCCTGAGACCGCCGCGTTTGGTTTTAGAAGAATCAGTTTTAAGAGGCAGGGAGTTCCCTGAGTAAGTTATGAACCAAGAGTTGAAGATCAGCGCCATCAAGGTCGAGTCCCAGGCCAAGAGCCTCTCTATCCTGGCCGATGTCGATTTTGACCGTTTCGATCCTTTTGCCGAGGCTTTGGTTAAGGCCTTGGATTGCCGGGTGATCGAGCGTCACTGGGGCGCCGATAGGCATCAGTGGCTGCTGGAGTTCGAGGGCAGCCTGTTGCAGCTGAATTATGAGTTTTACGGTGATGTCTGCTGGCTGTCGGTGGAGCGCGACGATGAGGTCGAGGTGCTCGTCTATCTGGCCAGCCTATTGGAGTCACAACTATGACAACGTCGATGCAAGGGGCAGGGTTTCATTTTCAGGCGTTGACGCCGGATCTCATCCTGGATGCCATCGAATCTATGGGCATCTACCCAGAGACAGGTCTTTTGGCGCTCAACAGCTATGAGAACCGCGTCTATCAGTTTCGCTGCGATCTGGGTAAGCGCTATGTGGTGAAGTTCTATCGCCCCGAGCGTTGGAGCAACGAGCAGATCCAGGAGGAGCACGACTTCTGCGCCGAGCTGGTGGAGGAGGAGATCCCCGTGGCGGCGCCAGTGATCATCGAGGGGCGCTCATTGCAGGAGTATCAGGGTTATCGCTTCGCGCTGTTTCCCTCCATGGGAGGGCGTGCCTTCGAGGTGGATAACCTGGAGCAGCTCGAGGAGGTGGGGCATTTCATCGGCCGCATTCATCAGTTGGCCAAGCGGCGTCCCTTTAAGCATCGTCAGACACTGACCCCTAAGCTGTTGGGTGACGAGTCTCTCGACTGGCTCAAGGGCTCGGGTCATGTGCCGCCTAGCCTGGAGACCGCCTACTTCACCATAGTGGAGCAGGTGCTGGAGAAGGCCAAAGCCATTTGGCATCACTACCCCTGCGAGGCGATGCGCCTGCATGGAGATCTGCACCCCAGCAACATCCTATGGACCCCAGACGGCCCAGGCTTTGTCGATTTGGATGACGCCAAGATGGGACCTGCGGTGCAGGATATCTGGATGATGTTGTCGGGTGAGCGTTCGCAGCAGACCCTGCAGCTGGAGGTGTTGCTGGAGGCCTATGAGGAGTTCTGCGACTTCGACAATCGTCAGCTGCACCTGATCGAGTCGTTGCGGGCGATGCGTATGTTGCATTACAACGCCTGGCTGAGTCGGCGCTGGCAGGATCCGGCTTTTCCGATGCATTTCCCCTGGTATGGCGAGGAGAAATATTGGGAGCAGCAGATCTTGGCGTTCAAGGAGCAGCTGGCCAAGTTGAACGAGCCGCCGCTCACTCTGATCCCCTATTAGCCCGGTAAACCTGGCTGTAATTTGTAACAGAAAAATGAACTTATCCGCTTGAGGTGGACTCCAAACCACTTTAAGGTATGGTCAATCTATTTGTCATAGTGGTGCTTAGGCACTGGGAAGGAAACATAATGAAAAAAGCGTTATTGGTAGCACTGGCACTCTTAGTTGCCCCTATGGCGGCACTGGCCGCCGATTACAAAGAGGGAGTTCATTACACAGTGATCAACGATGGCCCGGCTACGGCTAAGCCAGAGATCGCCGAGTTTTTCTCTTTCTACTGCCCACATTGCTACAACTTTGCCAAGACACAGGTGCCTAAGATCAAGGCTAACCTGCCAGAAGGCGTGGTGTTTAAGCAGAACCATGTTGAATTTATCGGTCGTGAAATGGGCCCAGAGATGTCTCGTGCCTTCGCCGTGGCTCACCAGCTGAAGGTTGAAGACAAGATGGAGCATGCGCTGTTTGCCGCTATCCACGACAAGAAGCAACGTTTCGTTAGCCGCGACGATATCCGTCAGCTGTTTATCGCCAATGGCGTGGATGGCAAAGATTTCGATGCCGCCGCCAACTCTTTCATGGTGAGCGCACAGATGGCGCAGATGAAGCGTGCGACCGAGAATGCCAAGCTGTCTGGCGTACCTGCCCTGGTGGTAAACGGTAAGTACCGTGTCGAGACAGGCGCGATTAAGTCTTATGACGAGTTGCTACAGATCGCTTACTATCTGACTAGCTTGAAGTAATACCAATCACAGTAAATATGTGATCAGAAATAGCGCAGGAAAAACGCTTGAGAACAAAGCAGGATTTTTAGATAAGTAGTTATTCTACAATTAAAAATACTAATACAGTTATCGAGCGTTTTAACAAGCTAGAATGATTAATTATTTATTACGATTGGTATTAACCATTAAGACAAAAAAATAGCCAGTCGAGTTGCCCCGACTGGCTAGCTTTAACATGTCATTGCCACTTACTTGTGGTATTGCGCCGACAGTTCGTGTACTGACTTGATGAAGGCGCCCGCATGCTCTGGATCCACATGCTGGTGAATACCATGGCCCAGGTTGAATACGTGACCAGAACCTTCGCCGTAACCGGCCAGGATCTGACGCACCTCTTCGTGGATGCGCTCTGGTGAGGCGTAAAGCATAGAAGGATCCATGTTACCCTGCAGGGCAACCTTGTGACCCACGCGGCGACGCGCATCGGCGATATCCACGGTCCAGTCCAGACCCAGTGCATCACAGCCAGTCTCGGCCATCGCCTCTAGCCATAGTCCGCCACCCTTAGTGAACAGGGTGACTGGCACCTGACGACCGTCGGCATGACGCGTCAGACCATCGACGATCTTCTGCATGTAACGCAGCGAGAACTCGCGATAAGCGGTATGAGACAGCGCACCACCCCATGAATCGAAAATCATCAGCGACTGAGCACCGTTTGCCACCTGAGCGTTCAGGTACAGGGTTACCGAGTCGGCCAGCTTGTCTAGCAGCATGTGCAGCGCCGCAGGTTCGGCGTAGGCCATCTTCTTGATCTTTTCGAAGGTCTTGCTCGAACCGCCCTCGACCATGTAGGTCGCCAGTGTCCAAGGTGAACCAGAGAAACCGATCAGCGGCACTTCGCCTTTCAGCTCGCGGCGAATGGTGCTAACCGCGTTCATCACATAGCCGAGCTCATCTTCTGGATCCGGTACGGCCAGCTTCTTGATGGCATCAAGGGTATCGGTTGGACGCTCGAAACGAGGACCCTCACCGGTTTCGAAATAGAGACCCAGGCCCATGGCATCTGGCACGGTCAAAATATCAGAGAATAAGATCGCAGCATCGAGATCGTAACGACGAAGCGGTTGCAACGTCACTTCACACGCCAACTCGGCATTGCGGCACAGAGACATGAAGTCACCGGCTTGTGCGCGGGTTGCTTTGTATTCAGGAAGGTAACGACCCGCCTGACGCATCATCCACACAGGAGTCACATCAACAGGCTGTTTTAGTAAGGCACGTAAATAACGATCATTTTTTAGTTCTGCCATAAGGCTCTATTCCTACGCTTATTGATTTTCGCTGGGACAGTAGTTTAGCATTTACGCGAGTAAAGTAACCTCCATCAGCACATTTATGTGACAAACGCCGCTTGATTATTTTTTTACCCCCGCTTCCCCTCTCTCAGGGTTTGGCCTGGGCCGCAAATTGCCCGCCTCACCCCGCAATTCGTTAGAAAAAAGTTGCACCCCCTCTTTGCCTTTGGTATAAAAAGTCTGCGCTAGCAAGAACAATCAAGAAGCTCGTCGCATCGAGCCCGCAAAACTTTACTCGCCCAGCGATAGATTTCTATCGCTGGGCATTTTATTTCTGCCTCTCTCACCGGCCACTCCCACGTCATTTTGTATACAAAACAAGCAGATTCGACCAGCTGAAAGATCGCCAGGATAGACTAAAAAATGGTTGATCAAAGCGGTGGTTCTCACCTACATTAGAAGTCATAGAAGAACAATGCGATGGGGACCATTATGCTAAAGCAATTGGAACGGGCCGAACAGAAATGGGGTGGCTCCAATACACTGATTGATCAATGGCTGAATCACCGTCGTAAGCTGCTGATTAACTATTGCCAAATTGCCGGGCTGCCGCCCTACGAGACGATAGACAAATCACTTCCCGCCTTCAAAGCGGTCAAAGAGTTCTGTGATCTTCTTGTCGATTATGTGTCCGAGGGGCACTTCGAGGTCTATGACCGCGTGGTCACCGCCTGTGAGAAGAATGGCGAATCCAGCCAGGCATTGGCGCAGACCATAGTCCCTAAGATCAGCGAGACGACGGATCTCGCCCTGGACTTCAACGACAAATACACCAGCGCCAGCGACGACAAGATCCTCTATCAGCTGGACAAAGATCTCTCCTCTCTCGGCGATGCCATGGAGACACGTTTCCAGCTGGAAGATCAGCTGCTTGAAGTGCTGCACAGCAAGTACTCCTAATAGCAGTATCAGTCCTGATGCTTATGTGAATCTCACCTAAGGAAGGGGCGAACAAGTCGTCGCACAGCTCTGGCTTTGATAGCAGCGACAGTTCAAGGCATTCAACTGAGGGCATGCCGAGGCCTGCTGAAGTTGAATAACGCCGAAATGGTGTTGCTATCAAAGCCCCGCAGGGCGAGGCTTACAGCAGTATTTGCTGCGTTACAGTTCTTGCGAAGGACTAGGGCCATTCGCTGCAAACTGTGCCTTGCATCTATCCACTTTAAGCACACGCAGAGCAAGCACGGGACTTATTCGCACCTTCCCTAAGAGCAGACATAAAAAAGGCCAGCTAATCAGCTGGCCTTTTTACATCATCAATCTTGATTACACGGCAGACTGGAAGATCACTTCGGCCGCTTTTTGTGTGTATGAATCGATCTGGTCGAAGTTCAGGTAACGGTAAGTATCGGCTGCTGTCGCATCGATCTCTTTGGCGTACTCCTGATACTCTTCAACGCTTGGCAGACGACCCAGCAGTGCGGCAACCGCGGCCAGCTCGGCAGATGCCAGGTAGACGTTAGCGCCAGTACCCAGACGGTTCGGGAAGTTACGGGTAGAGGTCGACACAACCGTCGCGCCCTCGGCAACACGAGCCTGGTTACCCATACACAGAGAACAACCTGGGATCTCGATGCGCGCACCGACGCGACCGAAGATGGCGTAGTAACCTTCTTCTGTCAGCTGATCACGGTCCATCTTAGTTGGTGGAGCGATCCACAGACGGGTTGGCAGCGTCTTGGCAAACTTGTCCAGCATCTTACCGGTTGCACGGAAGTGGCCGATGTTAGTCATACAAGAACCTACGAACACCTCGTCGATCTGGGTGTCTTTCACCTGAGACAGGAGAACGGCATCATCTGGATCGTTAGGCGCACACAGGATAGGCTCTTTGATCTCGTTCAGATCGATCTCGATCACTTCGGCGTATTCTGCGTCAGCATCGGCTTCCATCAGCTCTGGATTCGCCAGCCACTCTTCCATCGCAGCGATACGACGCTCGATGGTACGACGGTCACCGTAACCTTCGGCAATCATCCACTTCAACATCACTATGTTAGAGTTGAGGTATTCGATGATAGGCTCTTTGTCCAGCTTGATGGTACAACCGGCGGCACTACGCTCGGCTGATGCGTCAGACAGTTCGAATGCCTGCTCAACCTTCAGCTTCTCTAGACCTTCGATCTCCAGGATACGACCAGAGAAGGCGTTGATCTTGCCCTTCTTCTCAACGGTCAGCAGACCCATTTCGATCGCCTTGTGTGGGATAGCATGTACCAGGTCACGCAGTGTGATACCAGGCTGCATCTCGCCCTTGAAGCGAACCAGTACAGATTCAGGCATATCCAGCGGCATAACACCGGTCGCGGCGGCGAAGGCCACCAGGCCAGAACCCGCAGGGAAAGAGATACCGATTGGGAAACGAGTATGCGAGTCACCACCTGTACCTACGGTATCAGGCAGCAGCATACGGTTCAGCCATGAGTGGATCACACCATCACCCGGACGTAGCGACACACCGCCACGGTTCATGATGAAGTCAGGTAGTGTGTGGTGAGTGTTCACGTCCACAGGCTTAGGATAAGCGGCTGTGTGACAGAATGACTGCATGGTCAGGTCGGCACTGAAGCCAAGACATGCCAAGTCTTTCAACTCGTCACGAGTCATAGGACCCGTGGTGTCTTGTGAACCCACAGAGGTCATCTTAGGCTCGCAGTATTGGCCAGGACGCACACCGGTTACGCCGCATGCCTTACCCACCATCTTCTGCGCCAGGGTGTAACCCTTGCCAGAATCGGCCACATCTTGTGGACGTACGAATACGTCAGAGGCTGGCAGACCTAAGGTCTCGCGAGCGCGGTCAGTCAGGCCACGACCGATGATCAGCGGAATACGACCGCCGGCACGGACTTCGTCCAGCAGCACGTCTGTCTTAAGCTTGAACTCAGAGATCACTTCGTCGGTGCCGTGTAGCTTAACCACACCTTCGTATGGGTAGATGTCGATCACATCGCCCATGTTCATCTTGCTCACGTCCAGCTCGATTGGCAGGGCACCGGCATCTTCCATGGTGTTGAAGAAGATAGGCGCGATCTTGCCACCCAGGCAGAAACCACCGGCGCGCTTGTTAGGCACGTATGGGATGTCGTCGCCCATGAACCACAGCACTGAGTTGGTCGCAGACTTACGTGAAGAACCTGTACCCACAACGTCGCCCACGTAAACCAGTGGATGACCCTTCTCTTTCAGAGATTCGATCTCATTGATTGGGCCTTTTACGCCCGCTTCGTCTGGCACTATGCCATCACGCGCGTTTTTCAGCATCGCCAGGGCGTGCAGTGGGATATCTGGACGAGACCAGGCATCCGGTGCAGGTGACAGATCGTCTGTGTTGGTTTCACCCGTCACCTTGAATACGGTCAGGGTAACCTTGTCGGCCAGCTTAGGACGGCTGAGGAACCACTCGGCGTTCGCCCAAGACTCAACCACTTGCTTAGCGTGGGCGTTGCCCGCCTGCATCTTCTCAACCACATCGTGGTAGGCATCGAACATCAGCAGGGTGTTTGATAGTGCCTTAACCGCCAATGGGGCCTGGGCATCATCGTCGAGTTGAGCAATCAGCGGCTCGATGTTGTAACCGCCCTGCATGGTACCCAGTAGCTCAACGGCACGTGCCGATGACAGGATAGGAGACGTTGCCTCGCCTTTGGCAACCGCATCGAGGAAGCCGGCTTTCACATAGGCCGCTTCGTCAACACCTGGTGGAATTCTGTTTTCGAGCAGGTCGAGGATAAATGCCTCTTCACCCGCAGGTGGATTCTTCACTAATTCGATTAATTCGGCCACTTGATGGGCATCTAGTGGCTTAGGGACTACGCCCTCTGCAGCACGTTCTGCGACGTGTTTACGATATGCTTCTAGCACGGCAACATTCCTCTTTGTTTGGCGTTCTAACAGCGAAACTGCACGTCTTCAATTCTGAAGCTCACAGTCAAGCAGGCTCAACCCGTATTTCCGGCCGCATTATACTACAGCTTTGCAAAAGTATGAATCAGATCACACTCTTAGAAGTGAGAAATTACCGGGATTTCCTAGGGTGCCCAGCAAATTAGCCTAGCCCTGAAACAAATGAAATTAGACAATAGTTTGAATACCTAGATAACCTATTGTTATAAAAACAATTAAAGAGTTATCCTAAATTCATTCCAAACGATGGAATTAGTGGCTTTCGCGGGAAAATAATCTTAAAAATTTTCGTATCTCACTCGTAAATACTCGAAGAATTCGCATAATATTCCACTTCCTTCGCCAAAATGAACCAGTAAGGGCCTACATCATGAGCCAAATGCATTTATCGGCCGTCATCTTCGATATGGATGGCGTACTTATCGACTCAGAGCCGAGTTGGCAGGCCGCAGAGTACAAGGTGCTGAGCCAGCTTGGCCTCCCCATCAGTCTCAGCAATACCGAGCAAACCACAGGACTGCGTATCGATCAGGTCGTGGCCTACTGGTATGAGCGCCATCCCTGGGCAGACTATGATAATCAGGCGACATCAGATGCCATAGTGCAGCAGGTCGCAAGCGAGATCCTACGCAGTGGCGCGGCGATGCCAGGCGTCCATAGGGCGCTTGAGGCCTGCCAGCAGCGCGGCATCAAGATAGGCCTGGCCACCTCATCGCCTCAGGAATTAATCGATGCCGTGATGCAAAAGCTGGCCATCGCTGAGTTATTCGATGCCATCGAAAGCGCCGAGGCGCTGTCTCTGGGCAAGCCACACCCAGAGGTGTACCTCAACTGTGCCAAGGCCCTGAATGTCTCGCCCTCACAGTGCCTGGCGGTGGAAGATTCCTTCAACGGCTTGATCGCCGCCAGGGCCGCCAACATGCATACAGTGGTGATCCCCGCGTCCCATGAGGCGAGCCTGGCCAGATGGGCCGCCGCCCACCAGCAGCTGGGCAGTCTCGACGAACTGGCGGACTATCTCGCCCGATAATTCATACCAATCACAGTAAACATGCACAGTAAACATGTGATCAGAAATAGCGCAGGAAAAACGCTTGAGAGCAAAGCAGGATTTTTAGATAAGTAGTTATTCTATAATTAAAAATACTAATACAGTTATCGAGCGTTTTAACAAGCTAGAATGATCAATTGTTTATTACGATTGGTATCACAGGTTTCAGACAGTAAAAAGCCCATCCTAAGATGGGCTTTGTTGCTTTAAGCTGCTTTGAAAGCGAACCTAGGCCTACCAGATCTTGACGCGGTCTTCTTCGCTCAGATACATCTTGTCGCCCGCCTTCACATCGAACGCCTCGTAGAAGGCTGGAATGTTACGCGGCGTGCCCATGGCGCGGAAGTGGCTTGGTGAATGTGGGTCGGTCAGCAGACGACGTCCCAGCTCTTCGTCGCGATAGTTACGACGCCACACCTGCGACCAGCCGATAAACAGACGCTGCTCGCCGGTCAGGCCATCGATCACTGGCGCCTCTTTGCCGTCAAGGCTCAACTTGTAAGAGCGTGCCGCCACGGTCAGGCCACCCAGGTCGCCAATGTTCTCACCCAGGGTGAGGTCACCATTAACAAACTTACCCGGAAGTGCTTCGAAGCCTGAGTATTGCGCGCTGAGCTTAGCACCACGCTTCTTGAACTCTTCTCTGTCTTTGTCTGACCACCAGTCTCTCAGATTACCGTCACCATCATACTTGGCACCTTGGTCGTCGAAACCATGGCTGATCTCGTGGCCGATCACGGCGCCGATACCGCCATAGTTGATCGCATCATCGGCATCCATATTGAAGAATGGAGGCTGCAAGATGGCCGCAGGGAAAACGATTTCGTTCATCACAGGGCTATAGTAGGCGTTAACCGTCTGCGGCGTCATGTGCCACTCGGTGCGGTCGATAGGCATACCTAGCTTGTCCAACATGGTCTTGTATTCGAAATGCGCGTAACGCTGGTAGTTACCCACCAGATCATCGGCCTTGATGCTCAGGTCTGTGTAGTCTTTCCACTTGTCAGGGTAACCGATCTTGTAGTTAAACTTAGACAGCTTCTCTTGCGCCGCAACCTTAGTCTCAGGTGTCATCCACTCTAGCTCGTTGATGCTCACCTCGAAGCCCTTGATCAGGTTCTGGATCATCTTCTCCATACGCGCCTTGGCTTCTGGCTTGAAGTGACGTTTGACGTACTCTTTACCTACCAGCTCGCCGATCACCTGATCCGCTGCATCAACCGCCTTCTTCCAGCGTGGCTTCTGCTCTTCGATACCCATCAGGGTCTTGCTGTGGAAGGCAAAGTGAAGATCGACCATCTGCTTGTTCAGCAGCTCGGCATAGCTGTCCACCAGGTGGAACATCAGGTAGTCCTGCCACTGCTCGACGCTAAACTGATTAAATTGCTTGCCAAATTTCTCGAAGAAAGAGGGCTGACGCACGATCACCTCGGTCACCTTGTTCATGTCGGCGCCGTTGGCAAATTGTGAATAGTCGAAGTTGCTGACTGTCTTCTGCAGGCCAGCGATATCCATCTTGTTGTAGCTCTTGTTGGCGTCACGAGACTGGGTACGCGTCCATTGACTCTCGGCCAGGAAGTGCTCGATCTCGGCCACGTTTTTCGCGGCGCGCTTGGCGTGGGCATAACCGGCGTTATCTAACAGGTCGGTGACATAGCGTTGCAGCGCGGCGCGGTTGGCAACAAACTTAGCATCATCTTTGAGGTAATAGTCGCGATCAGGCAATGTCAGGCCAGACTGATAGAAGTAGACACCATACTGAGTCGACTTCTTAGCGTCGTTATTCACATAGAAGCCCAATGGCATCTGCACACCCGAAACCAGCAGCTTACCCATCTGGCTGGCGACATCTTGGTGGCTCTTAAGCCCCTGGATTTCCGCCATTGGCGCCTTGATTGGGGTCACGCCCAGCTGCTCGGCCAGCTCGGTATTCATGTAGCTGGCGTAAAAGTCGCCCACTTTCTGCTCGCTTGAGCCTTCGGCCTTGTTTGGCTTAGCCGCTACTTCGTCGATGATCTCCTTCAGGGCATTCTGGCTCTGCTCATAGAGTACGGAGAAGGCACCATAGTTAGACTTGTCAGCTGGGATAGGCGTGGTCGCCAACCAGTGACCGTTGACGCTGTAATAGAAGTCATCCTGATGACGCACCTGAGGGTCGAAGTTTTCTTTCTCAACGCCCGACACCTTTGTCGTTTGTACACTCTCTACCTGAGTGGTGTCATGGCTACCACAGGCGCCCAGGCCCAAGCCCAACGCCACAGCCAATGCTAAATGACTGACTTTTTTCATCTCGAATTCCCCGGTTCTTACTTTTATCTTGTTTATAGCCTGATTGCACAGACCTTTGCGAATGACACACTAACACCCCAGCCCCAAGGACTGTAGGGTGATTTTGTAACTTTGTATGACGCCTTAGCTGCCCTACCAGTTCTTACCCAGGAAGAGGAAGACGGTATTTTCGCCATCGTCTGTCCAGCCGTAACCTATGGCCGCCGGGCCTATGGCGGTATCCGTGCCCAGATAGAGGCTGCCGCCATAGATGAGATCATTCAGGCTCACGCTGTCGCGGATCGACCAGACGTTACCCGCCTCGAGGCTAGCGCCCAGATAGAGAGGGTAGTCTGTCATCCCCAACATGTCCCGGCCCAGGTCGTATTGATAGACGAAGGCACCGAACAACTTGTGCGGCCCAACCAAGGCATCCTTATGGTAGCCAGACAAGTTGAGGAAGCCGCCTAGTTCGGAGACATTCACGCTGAAGCCCTCCTCCTTGTCCACCGTTGCCAGCGAGGCGATACCCACGAAGGCATGATTTCCCACACTCAGGGCGCCGCGCCAATCGGCCATGATCTGCAAGGAGTTCTCCGATGGTTCATCGTCAAAGATGTAGGGAGATTGCTCATGGCGGTAGTACATGTTCAGGGTAAAGCGATTACCCGAGGTCGGGAAGCTGATGCTGTCCAAGTCATCGAAACCAAACTTGAGATAGGCGCCGTAGGAGCTAAAATCTGCCCGCCCGTCAAAGGCTGCATTATCGAGATAGCCGGTCTCCCCCATCACCCCCAGCTCTACCACACCCTCCTTGATATAGTTGACGCCAATACCCAACTCGGCGCGATACTTGACCTGCTCGAGCTCCAAGAAGCGGTTATTCTCTTCATACAGGGTCCAATCTTTCTTCTCATAGCCCAGTTCCGCGCGGGAGAAATAGCGCTGATCGGAATCCATGGGCAGATAAAACTCCGAGGCGAGCATCTTCTCATAACCCAGGCGTAGCTCGTTGCGCCACTCGCCACCATAGGCAGTCAGATCTGTCATTGTGTAGGCCACATCCAGTGCCACCACAGAGTCCAGGGTGAAGTCATCCTCCCAGCTAAAGCCAAGTTGGAAATAATTCGGCCCCCAGGACTTGGCCCGGGTCTGTAGGATCAGTATCCGCCCCTCATCTGTATCGACAAACTCGGCGTTAACCCGCTCAAATTTGTCGAGCGCATAGACTTTGTTGATCCCCTGCTCCAGCTTGGTCTTATCAACCACTTCACCCGGCTCGATACCTAAGGTCTCCGCCAAGAGTTTCTCGCTCACCTTAGAGTTGTTGTCGAAGCGGAGCTCGATCACCGGGCGAGACAGATTATAGAGCCAACCCACGCTGGCAGCGTCTTTGTGAGCCTGATAGGCAACATACTGCTCATTGGTCACGGCTAGCTGTTTTAGCCTTGTCATCTGGGCCTGAACCGCCACCTCGCCGAGGCGATAAGCCTCCGGCATGATGGAAAAATCTGTGGTGCTGAGCTCGCCAACCTCTGGACGGATCAAGATATCTTGTGTCGTCAGTAGTCGCTTTTGCTGCTCGGTACTGGCATTGGTCAGCATGGTGGATAGTTGGTTCAATACCGCGATCGTACTCTCTAGCTGGTCCCGCTTAACCAGAGAGGAGCCGATATCCACGGCGATGACGATGTCGGCGCCCATGGCCTTAACCACATCCACCGGCATATTGTTGGCAATTCCGCCGTCAACCACTATATGCCCCTTATACTGCGCCGCCTGCAGCGCACCAGGGACTGTGGCCGACGCCTGCATCGCATCCACCAGGCTGCCGCTGTCGATCACCACGGCGCCACTGGTCTCGAGATCTGTGGCCACGGCGCGATAGGGAATAGGCAAGTCGTCGAAGTGTTCAAACTTATGCACCAGATCCGTCGAGTGCTGCAGCAAGAGCGACATGGACTGACCACGCAACACACCATTAGGGACTTTGACTTGGCTATCGCTGTAGCCGATGTTGAGCGGGATATTGAATCTATCGCGCTGCTGCTTACCACGATAGCTTAAGGCCGCGCGGGGAATGGTATCTGAATAGCCGGCGTTCCAGTTGGAACCCATCATGATGTCTTCGATCTCTTCGGCGCTATAGCCCAGGGCATACATGCCGCCCACATAGGCGCCAATACTGGTACCGGCGATGTAATCGACGGGAATATGTTCCGCCTCTAAGGCCTTAAGCACGGCGATATGAGCCGCCCCTTTCGCGCCGCCCCCGCTGAGTGCCAGACCGATCTTAGGGCGTTCCTCGCTCGTGGCAGAAAAGGTAAGGCTTGCCAGCAGCAAAGAGAGTAGAAAAGGCTTGATCATCGGCGATTCATCTTCCTATGAATAGAGGGACAAGATATTCTAGCAAACATCTTAAAAAAACAAGAAAGTTTGCCCTATCGACGCGATGACGAAGCCGTTATTGTGACTTGATGTAGAGGTATTTCTCGAACTCATCGATAGTCATCGGCTTGGCAAAGTAGTAGCCCTGTATAACGTAACAGCCGCGGCTAAAGACCTGTTCTAACTGCTCCTGAGTCTCAACCCCTTCGGCCACCACCTTCAGCTTAAGGTTACGGGCCAGCTCTATGATACTGCTGGCGATCGCCTGATCCGCCTCGTTATTGGCGATATCGATAAGGAAGGAGCGGTCAATCTTGAGCGTGCTGACATCGAAGCTGCGTAGATAGGCGAGCGACGAATAGCCGGTGCCGAAGTCATCGATAGCGACCTCTATGCCGATCTCCCGCAGTGCCTTAAGGTGATCCTTGGCCACATGCAGCTCTTTCATCAAGACACCTTCGGTGATCTCCAGCCCCAGCATCTTGGCTGGCATGCCCGACTCCTTGAGCGCCTGTTGTACATCTTGAATAAAGTCGGGTTGCCTGAAGTGCACCGCAGAGACGTTAACCGACAGCTTTAACTCATCGCCGAAATGTTCGGCCCACTTGGCCCCCTGAATACAGGCCTGCTTGATCACCCAGCGGTCGATGTCGATGATCAGGCCACAAGACTCGGCCACCCTGATAAAGATATCGGGGCGGATGTAGCCTTCCTTGGGATGATGCCAGCGCAGTAACGCCTCCATCCCGACCACCTTATCGTCTTTGAGAATATCGATCTGCGGCTGGAAGTAGAGCTCAAACTCCTGCCTGTCCATCGCCTTACGCAGCTCCGCCTCCAGCTTGAGGTGATAGAGCGCCTCGGCATTACGCTCGGCCGAGAAGTACTGGAAGTTGCCACGCCCCTCTTCCTTGGCGTGATACATGGCCTGATCGGCGTTCTTAATCAGCACCTCGGGCTGCTTGGCATCATCCGGCCACAGGCTCACCCCAATACTGGTGGAGATAAAGAACTCGCGGCCGTAGAGCTCGAAAGGTTTCTCTATCTGGCGGATCAAGGCCTCGCACAGATGGTTGACCTCATCGATATCGACCATGTCACGCATCAGGATCACAAACTCGTCGCCACCGAAGCGACAGAGGGTATGGCTCTCGCTCACGCAAGATTGCAAGCGACTGGCGGCTTCCACCAGCAAGGCGTCGCCCATGCTATGGCCGTAGGAGTCGTTGACGTTCTTGAAACGGTCCAGATCGAGGAAGATCAGCGCCAGCTTGTCCTGGGTCTGCTCCGCACGGTGAATACACTTGGCCAGACGCGAGGCGAACAGGGAGCGGTTCGGCAGGCCGGTAAGCACGTCATAGTTGGCCAGACGTCGCAGGTCGGCCTCCGTCTGTTTGCGCTCTGTGATATCGGAGAATACCGCCACATAATGGCTGATGGCCCCTCGGTCATCTTTCATGGTCGACAGGTTTAACCACACGGGACAGATTAGCCCCTCGGAACACTGAAACTCATGCTCGCCGGTCCAGGTAATCCCCTGTTCCAGCAGGATGCTGATCTCATCACTCCTGTCTTCGCTGCTATGAACCAGCTGGGAAAAGTATCTGTCGATCAGTTCATCGGCGCTCATCCCCAGGATGCTCTGGGCGGCCTTGTTGGAGACCCTCACCCGCTCATCGGCATCTAAGATAAGCACCCCTTCAGAGGTGTTGGCAAAGGCCTGCGCCAGGAGTTTAACGTCATCCTCCAGTCGGCGCTGGGTCGTGATATCCGTGTAGATACCGGCAACCTTCTTCACCCTGCCGCTGATGGGATCGAACTCAAGGGCGCGTCCTCGCACCCGGGTCCAGCCCCAGGACTCATCGGGGCGACGGTAACGATAATCCACATCCAACCTGTCATCCTGCTTAGAGAGCAGACGCTTCCAGGCCGTAAACACCTTGTCCTGGTCATCGGCATAGATGGGGAACTCATCCATCTTGAGCTCGAAGGCATCGCCCTTGTCAGGGAAGTAGCGTCCGCGGTTTTCCAGCAGAAAGGTTTCGCTCTCGCTGTGCCACTCCCACAACTCTGAATCACTGCCCCGCAGCGATTGACGCAACCTGTCCTCGCTCTCCTTGAGCGCCTTGTTGACCCGTCTGAAGGCTCCGATCTGCTTCTGACGCAGTAGTAGGAAGTAGAGCCCCACCAGCAACAGCGAAATTAACAATAAGCCCCTGAACCAGTCATAGTTCCACCAGTAATCTTCGACCACGAACCGGAAAGAATAGGGGGTCTGCGACCAGACACCGTTTTTCTCACTGAGAATGTCTAAGGTGTAATGGCCTTGCTTGAGACCTGAGACGTTAACCTGCGACTGGCCCATCAGCTGCAGATACTTGCTCTGCTCAGAGCCCTTGCCACGACGCAAACGGTACTGTAACTGAAACGGAATATCGGTCAGATAATCCAGGCTAGTTAACTGGAAGCTGATCAGGCGCGCACCGGGCTCGATCAGCATGCCGGCCTCAGGCACCAGCTTGGTTTCCGTGTTGTCCTCATAAAATACCGAGACAGACTCCATCATGATGCCATCTTCTGCGAGGCGGTTCCGCATCTGGGGCACATCCACTAGGGCGACCCCGTCTGGGCTGCCGACAAACAGGCCAGCACCGGGCTGATAGAAGGCGGCGCCATCGTTAAGTTCATGACTGATAAGCCCGTCCTGCTTCTCGATGACCGTAAGCCCCCCCGTGGTGAGATCTTGCCGCACCAGGGAGTTGGCGCAGCCCAGCACCCGATAACCGGGAAGCTGCTCGATGAAGTAGACGGAGCTGCACTCCACCTGCCAGTTGTCGGTAAGAAAATAGGTCATCCCTGTCTTGGGGTGATACTCCACTAACCCCTTGGGCGAGGTGCCGAGCCAGAGCACTCCAGAGTCCACCTCCTTGATATAGCTGACATCGATAGAGATGTTCTCGTCGGCAAACAGGTCGATACGGGAATAGAAGAGCCCCTTGCTATCGATATAACCAAACAGGTTCTCGCCGCCGATCCACAGCTTGCCGTCGTCCGCCCGATAGATGGAGCGCAGCGGGATCTGATGCAGGATGCCGTCGACCCCCTTGACCTGCATACGAGTTGGCTCCAGACTGCCCTTGTCCCAGTAGAACAAGCCCGTGGCAGTAACGAACCACCAGCGGGAGGCGATCAAAGGATCCTTGTAACTGAAGTAAATCATCTTATTTTCGAGCGAGGTGCGCCCGCCGGTGATCTCGGCAAATCTCTGCGTCTTGTGCGCCTGGCGGTCATAGGTGAACAGGCCATTGGTGGTACCCAGCAGCAGATGCCGTTTATCTAACTCGTTTACCGCATAGACGCTGTCGTTGACCTCCATCTCCTCTGGCAGGTAGGTCTGACTCTTCCTGGCATCACGATCCACCTCGATGAGCCCCTTGTCTGTGCCCAACCACAGCTTATTTTGATCGGCAAAGATGCTCCACACCATCTCGTCGCTGAGCCCATAGGGGGCGTTACGGGTGAAGTTATCCAGCACGAAATCGGGGTCGTCGTCGGCGACGATCGCTAGGCCATCGCCCGAACCGCCCACCCAGACCAGGTCATTGTCGTCCACCGCCAGGTCGTAGATATAATCGAGATCGGCCGCCAGCTTCAGTTCATTGCTAAAGTGCTTTATCTCCAGGGTGTCGGGGTGCCACTTGATCAGCCCCTCACGGCCAGACAGCCAGAGAAAGCCCAGCTTATCCTGAGCCATCTGGGTCACATAGAAGGGGATCTGCTCCACCTTCTCGAGGGTTAACGAGTCGGGGTAGACGCGATATAAACCATTGCTCGAGCCCAGCCACAGACGCCCCGCCCTGTCTTCAAACAGGCTCTTGATCTGGCCCTGCTCCTCTGTCCAGGGGAAGATCCCCCTGAGCATTCCCAGGCTGTCCCTAAGTTGCAGCTCATAAGTCTTACCCACAATCAGCTGGGAGTCGCCAAATTGCGACAACACAAACCAGGGCATATCGGGATCGCTTGGCAGAGCACTGATGAAGGCGAGCGACATCGCCTGGTAGTCCAGACGGTAGAGCTCGCCGACATAGCTGAGCAGCACATAGCTGCCATCTTTCAGGCGGGTGATTGCCTGTAGCCCACTGGGATTAAACTTGGGAAACAGCTCGCGACTTCCCAACTGGACAAACTCATCTTGAACTATGTCGTACAGGTAGGTATTGGCATAGCTGCTAACCAGCAGGTGCTGTTTACTCAGGGATTCGACGAGATAGATATACTCATCTGAGAGGCGAATATGGTTGGCGTCTTTGTCGATGCGCCGCGCCTTAGTATCGCTGACGCGATACAGGCCCTGCTCGGTGGAGAGCCAGGTGTAACCATACTCATCGAAGCTAATGTCGTTTACCGTGGCATTGTTGAGGCCGTCGCGAGCGCTAAAGACCCTCTGTACCAGATCGCCCGCCAAACTTGGCGTGGTAAAGCCAATCATGAATACCAAAAAGCCTAGTAAGCGAAACGCCTGGGTAAAACTCATAGAAGATCCCATTTCAGACAAACAGCACGGCGGGGTTGGGACATAGCGCGATAAACTTATAATTGTTACAAAAATATAATATATAAG
>NZ_JAKEVJ010000055.1:0-26070 GCF_022398425.1 Shewanella sp. Isolate7
ATAAAGATACTCCGATGAACCTCTTTCCCCACGTTTCCTTTTAGGATCCTATATCTATACTTTGGAGTCCAAACTATGTGATATTGGCACCTGTAGAAAACATGCGACGCTGACTCGTATCTGCTCATGCTATTTACCTCTCTTTATTTGCTGGTTACAAACAAAGTCAGTATTTAGCATGAGCAACCTTCAGGCATAGCCTAAATCGGACGTTCACCACCTCCATAGGAGGTGGTTTTAGAATGACAATAAAAAAGGCCGCCTTATGGCAGCCTTTATCTAAATCCTTAACTCTCTTTTCGAGAAAACCGCTTCGAGGCGCTTATGCGGGCCGATAGACCTTCACATTGTGATAACCCTGCTCTTGCAGATAAAGCGCCTGTAGCTTGCTCATGACGCCTCTGTCGCAATAAAGCAGATAGGTCTTCTCTTTATCAAGATCGGCAAACTGGGTGGCCAACTTAAAGAAAGGAATACACTTCACCTCGATACCATTAAGGTCAAGCGGGCTCTGCTCCTCCTCTTCCGGCGAGCGGATGTCCACCACCACTTCACCACCCGTGACCGCATCGACCGTCTCAGTCTCGGTGATCTTGGTATCCATGCTAACGGCGATGTCGCGAATGTCGATCACCTCGGCCGCCTCGACCACGCGGTCGATCAAGTCTTCGGAGAACTTCTCCTCCTCGGCCAGGATCTTACCCATCACCGCCTTCACCGTCGGCTTCTGCGAGATCACGCCGCAATATTCGGGGATCGACTTGGCAAAGTCTTCGGTACCGATCTCACGGCTCATGTTGATGATATCTTGCTTGTCCATCACGATCAGTGGACGCAGAATCAGCATGTCGGTGCTGCGATCGATCACATTCAGGTTGGTCAGGGTCTGGCTGGAAACCTGGCCCATGGCCTCACCGGTTACCAGCGCCTGGATCCCCATCTTCTCGGCGATACGGCTGGCGGCACGCATCATCATGCGCTTGAGGATAACGCCCATCTGGCCGTTATCTATCTTCTCTAGGATCTCCTGCACCACAGGATCGAACGGCACAGAGATAAACTTCACCTTGTGCGACTCGCCGTATTTCTGCCACAGATGATAGGCAACCTGCTTAACGCCTATCTCGTGCTGATCGCCGCCCAGGTTAAAGAAACAGTAATGGGTGCGAGAGCCGCGCTTGATAAACTGGAAGCTAGAGACGCCAGAGTCGAAGCCACCAGAGATCAGCGACAGCACATCTTCCTGGGTCGCCATAGGGAAACCGCCCAGACCCTCGATGCGCTTCTCCACCAAGTAGAGATGCTCGTTATCTATCTCCAGGTTGACCGTCATGTCGGGGTTCTTCAGCCTGACGCCAGCCGCCTCGGTAAACTGATTGAGTCCGCCGCCCACATAACGCTCCACCTCGATAGAGTTAAACTCATGCTTTCCGCTACGCTTAACGCGCACGCAGAAGGTCTTATCGGCGAGCTCTTCTTTATAGAGTGCCAGCGTCTGCTGGTAAATATCGTCCACCGACTCGAAGGTACTCTCACGCACCTGCAGCACATGGGCGATACCCGGAATACAGGCGAGACGCTCGGCGTAACGCGCTATCATCTCTGGCTTGTCTTCTGGCACCCTGACCATGATCTTATCCCACTGGCGCTGTACCCTGGCCTCTTCATCGACCTTGCGCAGCACGTTACGGATATTGGTTTCAAGCATCTTGGTAAAACGCATTCTTACCGGTTTGCTTTTCATCATGATTTCAGGAAAGAGTTTTACGATAAATTTCATGGGCGTTCCGCGGGAATAATTTTAAACAGCAATTTAGCCATTATACCAAGGCCGGTCCACAAATGCCCATAAATCAGCGACTCGGCAAGGATTTTATGCCACCAATCCCAAAGATGAGCATAATTTGTCCAAATTGAGATTATCCCCATAGCACAGGTCACACGCCTGCACCGCTAGAAGCAAAAAAGTCCACCTAAGTGGACTTTTATTGATGGATGGAGCTTAACCATTAAATGCGGCTATTGGCCGACCAAGATCTCATCTGACTCCTTGGCCTTACCCTGCTCGATGGCGATCTCAACCCTGCGGTTACGGGCCCGGTTGGCGGCGGAATCATTGGCGACCAGCGGTGCGGTATTGGCCATGCCAACCACCTTCATGCGCTGCTGATCAAATCCTGGCACACGCACCAGCTCATGGGCCACGGCCACGGCGCGTTTGCTGGAGAGATCCCAGTTCGAGCTGTAGAGCTCGTTACTGATATTCATATCATCCGTGTGACCCGAGACGGTAATGATCCCCGGCACATCCTTTAATAGCTCCCCTACGCGGCGGATCACCGGCTTAAACCTAGGCTGTAGGAAGCCAGAACCGGATGAGAAAGCGCCCTTTTCACGGATGCGAATGATGATCTGCTGCCCCAGAGACTCGATCTCAATCGCGCCATCGATGATCTCCTTGTTGAGCTCCTGAGCCATCTTCTTCACCTGATCGTTAATCTGATCCTGAGACGCCGCATCCTGTTTCTCCTGCTTGGCCTGAGCCTCAGCATCCGCCTCTTCCTGCGCGGTAGAGGAAGCCTCACCGCCACGCTGTTCGCCGCGTTGCTGCTGCACGCCGCCGGCGCTATCGTCGTCACCGGCCTGCACCTCGATGGTGGGCTCAGTCATCTCATTGGTCTGCTGATTGATGATCTCAATGGGTGTAGGCTCGGGTTTACCCGGACGAAACTCCAGGGCGATCACCGAGGTGCCCTTGGGGATATCTTTGACTTCAACCTTATTTTGTACACCGAAGGCATACTTCATCGAACCGGCGATCTGCTTGAACTTCATCACGTCCATCTCGGAGAAGGCCAGCAGCAGCACGAAGAAACACATCAATAGCGACATGAGGTCGGCAAAGGTTGCCAACCACATGGGCGCCCCGGCGGGCGGACAATCGCATTTGACCTTCTTAGCCATCTGGCTATTCCCCGTCCGTCGTGTCTATATTCCGCAGTTTCTCCGAGAGATAATTCTTTAAGAAACCCTCGATGACCCTAGGGTTTTGTCCGTCTTGAATGGCGAGCACCGCATCCATGATCAGGTTGCGATTGAGCATCTCCTCCCCCATGCGTAGCGAGAGTTTATCGGCGATCGGCAAGGCGATCATGTTGGCAATAATGGCGCCATAGAGAGTGGTTAACAAGGCCACCGCCATCGCCGGGCCGATAGATTTAGGGTCGTCCATGTTCGACAACATGGCCACCAGACCAATCAGGGTACCTATCATCCCCATGGCGGGGGCTACATCACCCAGCGCCTTGAAGATGCTGATGCCGGTCTTGTGGCGCTCTTCGGTCAGGGCGATATCTTTCTCTAGGGCTTCGCGCACCACATCACCGTCATGGCCGTCCACCAACATATCGACCGCTTTCTGCATGAAGCTGTTGCTGATCTCCGCCTCTTCCAGCGCCAGAAAGCCCCCCTTACGCGCCGCATCGGCCATGGTGACCGATTGCTCGATCAACTCGTCGGGCTTATCTATCTTGAACATGAAGGCTTTGGCGGCGATCTTGACCGCACCGAGGAACTGCTTGAGGTTAAATTTCATCATCACCACAAACAAAGAGCCTATCATTACGATAAGCACAGAGGGCACATCAACAAAGATGGCGATACCACCACTGCTGACCATAGCTCCGATAATAAAACCAAATGCACCAATCAGGCCTATCAGGGTCGCTAAATCCACAACTCTTCCTCATATACAGTATCGGCCGTTGCTAATACCTTGACCTAGGGATCAAGCTCTCAGTCAACACCATAATCATCTCGAGACAGGTCTCTACTCTACTCATTCTTGCAATGAAAGGCATCTCCTCGCCCCTGAGCGACGACACAAAAGTCGTCAATTAGACGGTATTTCGCCTAACCGCGGACAGGAGTTTACGATATAATATCTGACAAAATTGAGTATTGTTCTAATTCAATTATCGGACAGCTTACACGCAAGTTTAGCTACAAATTCAATTTTTTATAAAAAAACCTCCTTAAAGCGTGCTATTGCACAAATATACGACAGCGCAATTTGACCCCTAGGGTTGACTGAGATACTTTGTCTGTCGCTAAATTCTTGGGAAAATCACCGTGGCCAAAAAACCTGAAAACCTGACCTTCGAAGAGTCACTCACAGAATTAGAAAACATCGTCACCAGCCTGGAACAGGGCGATGTCTCTCTGGATGACGCCCTCAAACAATTTGAGCGCGGCATCAATCTGGTCAGAAACAGCCAAGGCAAACTCGAACAGGCCCAACAGAAAGTCTCTATCTTGACCCAGGAACAAGATCAACCCAGCTTGCAACCCTATCTGCCAGAGGGCGAATAATTGCTAAATGAAGCGATAACGCGATACCAGCAGCGCGTCGACGGCCAGCTGCGCCATTTTATCAATGCACAAGACGATACCGAGCCACAACTCAAGGCCGCCATGACACACGGCGCCCTGATTGGCGGCAAGCGTATTCGCCCCTTTCTGGTCTATGCCGTCGGTGAGATGCTGGGTGTGCCCCTTGAAAGGCTAGATGCCTGCGCAGCCGCCATCGAGTGTATCCATGCCTACTCGCTGATCCATGACGATCTACCGGCCATGGACGACGATGCCCTGCGCCGCGGCCAGCCAACCGTGCATATCGCCTTCGACGAGGCGACCGCCATACTGGCCGGCGATGCCCTGCAGACCTTGGCCTTCGAGATCATCAGTCAGGAAGGCAGCGAGCTGACCGCCAATCAACAACTGGCCATGGTGCGTGCCCTTGCTAAGGCATCTGGTTACGGCGGCATGTGCGGTGGTCAGGCGATGGACCTTAACGCCACCGACAAACAGATAGATCTCGAGACCCTAAAGCGGTTACACAGATTAAAAACCGGCGCCTTGATCCGCTGTGCAGTGGAATTACCTATCATTGCTGCCGAGGTCACAGATGAGCAGGCAAGCCATCTGATAACCTTTGCCGAAGCCATCGGTCTCGCCTTCCAGGTACAAGACGACGTGCTGGACATTATCGCCAGCACCGAAGAGCTGGGGAAACCCCAGGGCTCTGACTGTGAATCGAACAAGAGTACCTATCCGAAACTACTCGGTTTATCCGGGGCCCAAGCGACCGCGAAAAGTTTGATCGAAGACGCCCTATCAGCGCTGGCTAAATTACCATACAATAGCCAGTTAATTGCCGAATTCGCCCGTTTCATCATAGAGCGAAGAGTATAATAAAGAGCCAAAGAATCTCGCTATGAGTTTGGATATTACGAAATACCCTGTGCTGGCACAGGCCGACACCCCAGATGAATTAAGACAGCTTCCCCAGGGTGTACTACCAAAACTTGCTGACGAACTCAGAAGTTATCTCCTACAGTCGGTAGGCATCTCCAGTGGCCACTTTGCCTCTGGCCTGGGCACGGTCGAGCTGACGGTTGCCCTGCACTATGTCTACAACACGCCATTCGATCGCTTGATCTGGGACGTGGGCCACCAGGCCTACCCCCATAAGATCCTTACGGGTCGCCGGGACAAGATGCCGACCATACGTCAGAAAGGCGGTATTCACCCCTTCCCTTGGCGCGAAGAGAGCGAGTATGACACCTTCAGCGTCGGCCACTCTGGCACCTCCGTCAGTGCGGCGCTGGCCATGGCCGTTGCCGCCGAGAAGGAACAGGCGGGACGCAAGGTGGTGGCCGTTATCGGCGATGGCGCCATGACAGGCGGCATGGTATTTGAAGCCATGAACCACGCCGGCGATCTGCATAACGACATGTTAGTGGTGCTCAATGACAACGAGATGTCGATCTCCGAGAACGTCGGCGCGCTGAACAATCACCTGGCACAGCTGATGTCCGGTCGTCTCTACACTACGATCCGCGAGAACAGCAAGAAGGTGCTCAAGGGGATGCCTGTCATCAAAGAGATGGCCAAGCGCACCGAGGAGCATCTCAAAGGCATGGTCGTCCCCGGCACCATGTTTGAGGAGCTGGGCTTTAACTATATCGGCCCTATCGATGGCCACGATGTGGATGCACTGGTCGAGACCCTGCGCAACATGCGTAACCTCTCTGGCCCGCAGATATTGCACATCATGACCAAGAAGGGACGCGGTTATGAGCCGGCGGAGAAAGACCCCATCGGCTGGCACGCCGTGCCTAAGTTCGATCCATCGACCTTCGCCAAGCCCGCCGCCAAACCGGCTAACCCCACCTTCTCTCAGGTGTTCGGTCGCTGGCTATGTGACATGGCAGAGAAGGATGAGAAGGTGCTCGGGATCACCCCGGCCATGCGTGAAGGTTCAGGCATGGTAGAGTTCTCACAGCGCTTCCCGAAACAGTATTTCGATGCGGCCATCGCCGAACAACATGCGGTGACACTCGCGGCAGGCTTTGCCTGTGAGGGTTATAAGCCGGTACTGGCGATCTACTCTACCTTCCTGCAGCGCGGCTATGATCAGCTGATCCACGACGTGGCGTTGCAGAAACTGCCGGTGATCTTCGCCATCGACCGTGGCGGCATCGTCGGTCCAGACGGCCCGACCCACCAGGGCGCCTTCGATCTCAGCTATATGCGCGCCATTCCCAATATGGTGATCATGGCGCCATCGGATGAGAACGAGTGTCGCCAGATGCTCTACACAGGTTACTGCTACAACGAGGGACCGACGGCGATCCGTTACCCACGTGGCAGCGCCACCGGCGAGCCTCAGGTAGAAACCATGACCGCCTATGAGATAGGCAAGGGCCTCATCAAGCATGAAGGCAAGAAGATTGCCATCCTTAACTTCGGTACCACGCTCGCCGCAGCGAGTCAGGCAGCCGAGGCACTCGATGCCACCCTGGCCGACATGCGCTTCGTTAAGCCGCTAGATGTGGAGCTGGTGAAACAACTGGCCGCCAGCCATGATCTACTGGTGACGGTAGAAGAGAACGCCATCATGGGCGGCGCCGGCTCAGGCGTGCTAGAACTGCTACAGCAGCTTAAGCTGCCTATGCCTGTGCTCAACATCGGCCTGCCCGATGAGTTTATCAAGCATGGTGAGTGCGGCGAGATCCTGGCCGAGCTACAACTGGACGGCCCAGGCATCGAGGCGCAGATCCAAGCCTATCTGGCGGATTAAGCGCTAACTGTAGATAATAAAAAAGGCCTCAATATGAGGCCTTTTTTATTTGCTAATGGGCTGGCTTACGTTAGCTAGCTTGCGTTAACTAGCTTACGTTGGCGAGCTTACGCCTGAGTATCGACGCTGGCGCCGCCCTGAGACACCATCACCATGGCTGGACGCAACAGACGCTCGTTGAGCATATAACCTTTTTGCATCACCATCATCACGGTATTGGCCGGGAACTCTTCGCTAGGCTGCATACCGATCGCCTGGTGATGATCCGGGTTAAAGGCTTCACCCTGAGGATCGACCTGCGTCAGACCAAACTTTTCAACCGCGCTGGTGAAGCTCTTCAGTGTCAACTCAACCCCTTCGTAGATTGCCTTGGTGGCCTCATCTTCACTGCTGGTGCCTTGCAGGGCACGTTCCATGTTGTCGATAACGGGTAGCAGCTCGTTGGCAAACTTTTCCAGGGCAAACTTGTGCGCCTTCTCGACATCGAGCGCCGCACGGCGACGCACGTTTTCTACCTCGGCGGCGGCACGGACAACAGAATCTTTCTGCTCTTCCACCTTAGCCTCGGCGACGGCCAGGGCTTGCTCCAGCTCTTCAACACGGAAATTAGCTTGGGTAAGTTCGTCCATCAAACTGGCTGCATCTTCAACCACCTCGGTTTCAACTTCTACAGCTTCGGTTTCTTCAATCTGTGGTTCTTGGGCTTTGTTTGACTCTTTGCTCATTGTTACTCCAGCTAAAAATGCTTTGTTTCTGCATGCTCTGGGCATATTATGGGGATCAAATTTGAGGTTTCAAGCCCTAAGGCATGGATCAAACAGAAATATGACCAAAGCGTTTCACACAATCGGCTTAATCGGCAAACCCCATCACTCTGGGACCCATAAGACCCTAAAACGTCTGCACCACTGGTTGACCATGCAGTCATATGAGGTTTATGTCGAAGAGCGCGTTGCCGGCGAGATAGGGCCACAGGTGAAATCGGTGGATCTGCTGCAGATTGGCGAACATTGCGATCTGGCCATAGTAGTAGGGGGTGACGGTAATATGCTGGGCGCCGCACGCGTGCTAGCCCGCTTCGACGTTGGGGTAATAGGCGTTAACCGCGGCAACCTGGGCTTTCTCACCGACCTGCCCCCTGACACCTTCGAAGAAGCGCTGGGCAAGGTACTCCAGGGCGAGTATGAGACGGAGCACAGGTTCCTGCTGGAATCAGAGGTGCACAGACACGGCGAGATGAAGTCGAGCAATACCGCGGTCAACGAGGCGGTGCTCCACCCGGGAAAGATTGCCCACATGATCGAGTTTGAGGTCTATATCGATGACAAGTTCATGTACAGCCAACGCGCCGACGGCATGATAGTCTCCACCCCAACAGGGTCGACCGCCTACTCGCTGTCGGCCGGCGGGGCCATCCTGACGCCAAATCTGGAAGCCTTGATCCTGGTGCCCATGTTTCCCCATACCCTCTCCTGCCGCCCAATCGTGGTCGACGCCTGCAGCATCATCAAGCTGGTGGTGTCGCCAGACAACGGCGATGCGCTAGAGGTCAGCTGTGATGGTCACGTTACCCTACCCGTCTTGCCGGGAGATGAGATCATAGTGAGGCGCAGCAAAGAGCGACTAAGACTGATCCACCCCAAGGGCTACAACTACTTCCACGTGTTGAGAAATAAACTAGGCTGGGGCAGCAAACTGTTTTAATACCAATCACAGTAAATATGTGCTCAGAAATAGCGCAGGGAAAAACGCTTGAGAACAAAGCAGGATTTTTAGATAAGTAGTTATTCTACAATTAAAAATACTAATACAGTTATCGAGCGTTTTAACAAGCGAGAATGATCAATTGTTTATTACGATTGGTATAAGGTCAATGTTGCATTAAAAAGCCCGCATATTCGCGGGCTTTTTGTTATTTAACTCTATAGTCCAGCTGCACACTGACCTCAGCCGGTACAGGCTTGCCGTCGACAAATTTAGGCGCGTAGCGCCAGCGCTTAATGGCCTTTAGCGACTCGCGGGTAAACTGCTGCCCACCCTCCGAGGCCAACACCACAGGATCCCGCACGAATCCCTGCTCATCCACGGTAAAGGACATCTGGGTCCAGCCCTCCCGGCGATCTCTGGCATAGGAGATAGGATACTTTGGCGCTTCCCGATAGAGGGGGGACTGCTCCTGTTCATCGGACCAGGGCTTCATGCTGCCAATCGCCACACAATGCTGGGTCGACTTATCACTCTCGCCTTCGGCCTCAAAAATCTCCACCAGACGGGCATGGGCGGCCAGTTTGTAGGGGTGGCTAAAATCGAGCACTGAGAATTGCTTGATCACCTCCTCCAGCAGGGGGATGGCCCTATCGTACTTCTTCTCTGCCGCCTTGATCATGCCCACATAATAGGTGGCCTTGAGCCTTGCCATCGCATCGGCCGGCATCTCGTGACGATAGATCTCATAGGCTTCCAGCGCCTCGTCACGTATATCCCGGGTATAAAAGCGGGTCGAGGCTAAACCATGGAAGGTCAACATCTTCACCTCGGCCAGCAGCAAAGGCTTGTCGGCATCCTGTGCGATGGAGATCGCCTGTTTAAACAGATCCACCTTCTCTTTTGACGCCTCCATGGTCTGGGCGGCGCCAATTAACGGATCGACAAGCTCGATGGCATCGCGGCCGAAGTGTTTTCGGTAGACCTGAATGACATTATCGAAATGCTTGTGCGCGGCCTGGGTATCGCCATTTTCCTGTAGCGCGGTGGCCAGATTAAGCTCGAGATTAACCAGATCGATACTGTCGGACTCGAAATAGCCCTGGCCCAAATCATAGGCTTTGGCGGCGGTAAGCGCCACCTGAGCTTTGTCTTGTCGCGCCAGTGCCTGCTGATAGGCGGCGTAGCTTTCGCTAAAGGGGGAGGCGACACAAAGAGGCGCGGCAAACTGCGCGCACAACATCAGGGCAAGACCTGATAACGACTTCTTCATAGTGAACAAATATCCTTATTTGTGATACTGAGGCCTTCTCTTACCGAGAATGGCTTAGAAAAATTAGCTGCCAGAAATAGCCTTGCCTAACACAGTTAGGATACGCCCGCCTTGGCACACCCTGTGTATCGACTCGTGGCTGGCCAACTAAAATCCCCTCTAGGGTAACAGGAATCTACGCCAACTTAAATTACTTGCTTAACTTAATCCCTTGGAAAACCTAGTTTAAATCCTTGGAAAGCCTAGTTAAAGCGTAAATCATCCAGACAGTCAGGAGTAAGGAGCAGCTGGCGAGGGAGATCCACACACCGGTGACGCCGAAGAGCCAGGCAAATAGATAGAGCACCATGGCAATCAACACCAGCTTGCTACCTGTCAATATCGAGGCCTCCCTGGAGCGATTGATGGCCTGGAAGAAGGCTGCCCCGACCAGAATCAGCCCCTCAAACGGCAGTCCCCAGAAGTAGAGACGCATCCCCTCTGTCGCCACCGGTGTCAGTTCGGAATTGTCACCGGCGAAGATGTAGACCAGATATTCAGGCGCCCAGTAGATGAAGGCAACCCCCGCCAGCGCGGTCGCTAATGTCATGATGATCACCAGCCTCAGGGTCTCGAACACCCGATCGAACCGCTTGGCCCCGGTATTGAAACTAAACAGGGGCTGGGTGCCGAAGGCGATCCCCTCGAAGATCAGATAAAACAAGGCCTCGGCGTAACTGACGACCCCATAGGCCGCCACATGGATGGGACCGCCGACCCGGAGAAACGCCATGTTGTGCAGGGTCAGGACGATAGACAGATAGAGGTTCATCAAGAAGCTCGGCACACCGACCCTGAGGATATTGCTGCAATGATCCAGATTCAGCCGCATCTGCTGCCAGTCGATCCCCAGGCGGGTCCGCTTGGTGAAGAAATGCTGCAGACAGGCGAGCGCCGTAAAGGCCTGACATATCATGGTGGCGATGGCGGCGCCCGCGAGACCGTATGGGAAGACTACGATCAGCAACCAATCCAGCAGGACATTCAGACATCCGGAGAGGATGAGGACAAGGGTAACGAAACCGGGACGGCCATCGTTACGCAGCAAGGCGGTAAAGGCGATTGCCAACACGGGAAAGACCCCGAGCGCAAAATACCAGAATAGATACTGCTCGGCGCTGGCCAGCACCTCTCCCTCGGCGCCGAGCCAAATGAGTACCGTCTGGCTCCAATGGGTGCCGAGCAAGGCCAGGCCTGTGCCAGCCAAGAGACACAGGGTGAAGGCATTGCCCAGCAGGTGCCGCGCCCGGGCCACATCTTTTAGCCCTAGGTTGATCGATACCAGCGAGGCGGCGCCCATGCCAATTAACGCACCTACCGCATAGAGTATCGCGCCGACGGGATAGGCCAGCATCATACCGGCCAGGCCCACCTCGCCAAGATAGTGGCCGACAAACATGCCGTCGATGGCCACATAGACGCCGGTCACCACCATGGAGAGTATGGTGGGAATGGCGTAGCGCCACACCAATTTAGGAATGGGGGCTGTGGCTAGATCGGAGTGCGCATCACTCCCGGAGACGACATGACTCTCAGACATGGTATTAAATCGACACAGAAACGACTATTGGAGAGCGAAGATATCAGATAGCCAGGCGTTTAGGGAAGGTGCGAACAAGTCGTCGCACAGCTCTGGCTTTGATAGCAGCGACAGTTCAAGGCATTCAACTGAGGGCATGCCGAGGCCTGCTGAAGTTGAATAACGCCGAAATGGTGTTGCTATCAAAGCCCCGCAGGGCGAGGCTTACTGCGGTATTTGCTGCGTTACAGTTCTTGCGAAGGACTAGGGCCATTCGCTGCAAACTGTGCCTTGCATCTATCCACTTTAAGCACACGCAGAGCAAGCAAGGCCGCGATCCCTTCATCTGTTATCATCACCGCCTTGAGGCGTAAATAACCCTGTTGTTTTACCCAGGCCACCAGCGCCTCAAAATCAAACTCGTAGCGATAGTCGAACACCCAGCCCAGGGTATATCGTCCTTCATGTTGATTACTGGCGCGGTAGATCCCCTGCTCGTCGAATTGCAGAGTTTGTGCCTCGGGCGCCTCTTCGAAGGGCAAAGTAGGCCTTTGCAGCGCGCCAGTCAGACTAGCTCCTAATGTTTGCCTTGCTGGCATCTGGGCACGCCAGGCAGTGGGCCGCTGAAAATAGTGCAGATTAAGAGATTGATATAAGGCGGCGTCATTTTCCAAGAGCAGCTTTGACACCTGCACAGGCATGACCTCGGCTTTGATCGCTTGCTGCGTCAGGTAAGCCTCTAGCCGCTTAACGTCATCGTCACTCGCCAGATCCATCTTGTTGGCCAGGATAAGGTCGGCGATGTGAAGCTGCTGGGTAAACAGTTCACTCTCAAGATAACGCGGGTCGTTGAGTTTTCTGGGGTCTACCAGGCAGAGACTGGCACGCATCGACAGCACCTGCTGAAAATGTCCCTGACTCAGGGTCTCGACGATCGCCTTGGGATGGCCCAAGCCTGTGGGCTCGATAAACAGACGATCCGGCTTGGCCTTGGCAATCAGTTGATTGACCGCCACCTGAATGGGCACCCCGGCAGCGCAGCAGAGACAGCCCCCCGCCACCTCCTTGATGGCCACATCACCGCCCTCGCCCCTGAGCAATTCGCCATCTATGCCTATCTCGCCAAATTCATTGACCAGCACGGCCCAGGTTTCCCCCACCGGCTTATGGGCGAGCAGATACTGGATAAAACTGGTTTTGCCCACACCGAGAAAACCAGTGACGACATGGGTAGGAATAGGCTTTAGGATCATTGGCGGCACCACACTGAAAAATCGCCCCCAGTGTAGAGTGCGCGCCTGAGATTGCAAAGGGTTTTAATTCAAACCAAGTTGCGCGCAGCCAGCTAACAGCCTAGGGTCTGTTGACCTTTCCTGTTTGTTTTTGCAGCATTTTGTTGGGGATTTATACAAGGCAGAGCCTGTGTAGTGTAGTTAATCTACATGAACGGGAGATAACGCCGTAGAAATGGCCTACAAAAGCTGCCCGAAGGGTTCGTCTTGAGCACGTTCAACGCTTTGTTACTCGGCTTTTATATAGAATAACTATACTCCAAGCCTCCTGTCGCGATTTGAACGTGCTCAATTAGAACAAAACTTGTTCTCAAAAGGTCAACAGGCCCTAGCGCTTGCCCTTGAAGGACTTTCCATTTGATGGCCGCCTCGCTTTATCGCGACTCTGTGCGTTCTTGCTATGCCGTCCGCCAAACTTCTGCCCCTTGCCTTTCTTAAACTGATTGGCCTTAGGCTGTACGGCGGCGTCGAGCTCGTGATACCTGGCCGGTAGCGGCGCCCCCAGTTCATATCCAGGTTGCACCTCCCGGGGCAAGGTCTTGCCAATGAGGGCCTCGACCTCTGCCAATGCGGCCTCATCTTGCTTGGCGACGAAAGAGATGCTGACCCCGCTGAGACCGGCGCGGCCGGTGCGGCCGATACGATGCACATAGTCCTGGGGCTCGTCCGGCAGTTCCAGATTAATCACTAGGGGCAAGGCGGTGATATCCAGGCCGCGGGCGGCGACATCGGTCGCCACCAGAACCCGCAGCTCGCCCGCCTTAAACTGCTCCAGCGCCCTATTGCGCGCGCCCTGGGTCTTATCGCCATGAAACACGGCGTTCTTAATGCCATCGAGTTTCAGCTCGCGATGCAGCCGCTCGGCGCTCTCCTTGGTGTTGACGAAAACCAACACCTGCTGCCAATTATTGCGACCGATAAGCTCCGCCAGCAGCTCAGCCTTACGCCGGCCATCTAAGGGATAGACCTTCTGCTCAATCTGCGGGCCGCCACTTGTGCAGGCCACATTAAACCACTCAGGCTCATTCAGCATCTTAGTGGCCAGCGCCTTCACCTCCGGCGTAAAGGTTGCCGAGAACAGCATGGTCGAGTGAGTGTCACAGAGCAGTCGTTTGGTTCGCTCGATATCTCTCACGAAGCCCATATCGAACATGCGATCCGCCTCATCGACAATGAGCTGTTCCACCGTCTCCAGGCTCAGCCCATGTTGCCCCAATAGGTCGAATAATCGCCCCGGCGTGGCCACCAGGATATCGACCCCTTTCGCCAAAGCCTTACGCTGTGGGTTGATGTTGGCGCCGCCATAGACGGCCAAGGTCGTCAGCTCGGTGAACTGGCTATAGCGAACTATGCTCTCTGCCACCTGTATCGCCAGCTCCCGTGTTGGAGTCAGCACCAGGGCACTGAGCTGTCCAAGCCGTCTGGGTTGATTCAGCAGGCGCTGCAACAACACGAAGCTAAAGGCCGCCGTCTTGCCGGTTCCCGTCTGGGCGCAGGCCATCAGATCCCGCCCGCCAAGGGCGCAGGGGATCACCTTGGCCTGAACCTGTGTCAGGCTGGTGTAGCCGCAGGCCTCGGCCGCCTGGGCTAGGGTGGGATCTAACGGGAGGGCATCGAAGTTCATGGGCAACCTGCAAGCTGACAAAAAGTGAGCGCGGAGTCTAGCAAAAAGCGCCCCATAAAGGTAACGCTATCTTCACATCAAGGGTTAGTGCGCCGGTGGATTAACATAGCGGCGCTCAAACTCCGGCAACGAGACCGGCTTGGAGTAGAGGTAGCCCTGGGCAAAATCACACCCCGCTTTGGCCAGAATGTCGTGCTGGAACTGAGTCTCGACGCCTTCGGCTATCACCTTGATCCCTAACTTGTGGGCCATGACAATGATCGCCTCACACAGCGCCACGCCATCGCTATCGGACTCGAGGTTACGGGTAAATGACTGATCGATTTTGAGATAATCTATGTCGAATTTCTTCAGGTAGGCCAGCGACGAATAGCCGGTACCAAAGTCATCCAGAGACACCTGAATACCGGCATCGCGATAGGAGAGCAACTTGTCGGTCACTCCCATCGAGGCGTCCAGCAGCAGGCCTTCGGTGATCTCGACACAGATGGCATTGCTGGAGAGCTCGAGATGCCGCAGCAGTGCCAGCCAGTCGCTGAAGCTATCTCCCTCGTCCCTAAACTGAATAGGCGACTTGTTGATGCTTATCTGGATCTCGACCCCATACTGGGTTCGCCAGCGGGCGCTCTGCTGGGCAGCCTTCTCAAATACCCAGTTACCTATGTCGTTGATCAGCCCAGTCTCTTCCGCCACGGGAATAAACTCGCCCGGCGAGACCAGACCACGTTGGGGGTGCACCCAGCGGATCAGGGCCTCCGCCTTATAGACCTGCTGTTTCTCCATATCGACGATAGGCTGGTAGAAGAGCTCAAACTCTTTACGATTGATAGCATTGCGGAGATCTTTGATCAGCGCCATACGATAACGGGCATATTCCTGCATCGAAGGAGTAAAGTAATGGAAACGGTTGCGTCCCTGCTCCTTGGCGGCGTACATGGCCTGATCCGCATGCTTGAGCAGCCCCTCGATACTGGTGGCATCATCTGGGTAGATGGTAATGCCGATGCTGGCGCTGATATAGGCTGTCTCATCCTCCAGGCTATAAGGCTCGGCGATGCGCTCGAGTATGCTCTGGGCCACCCGCTCGACGCCGCTGGGTGAATCGATACCCGAGAGCACCACGGTAAACTCATCGCCCCCCAGGCGCGCCACCACATCCGACTCACGGATACAGCCCTTGAGGCGTTTGGCCGTCTCCTGCAAAAGCAGATCGCCCATGTCGTGGCCCAGGGTGTCGTTGACCTCCTTGAAGAAATC
Source organism: Shewanella sp. Isolate7 (assembly GCF_022398425.1). Taxonomy (NCBI): domain Bacteria; kingdom Pseudomonadati; phylum Pseudomonadota; class Gammaproteobacteria; order Alteromonadales; family Shewanellaceae; genus Shewanella; species Shewanella sp. Isolate7. The sequence continues at coordinate 15,853 of NZ_JAKEVJ010000055.1, forward strand.
CAGATCGAGAAACATCAGCGCAAAATGGCTTCGGTTACGGTCGATACGCAATATCTCAGTATTGAGATATTCCAGCAACATGCGCCGGTTTGGCAGGCCAGTCAGGGGATCGTAGTTAGCTTGTTTCCAGATGATATGTTCCGCCTCTTTCTTCTCGGTAATATCTGAAAACAGTGCCACCCGGCGATACACACCACCGTGTTGGTCGAAGATGGTGTTGATGGTCAACCAGACCATATACTCTTCGCCGTTCTTGCTCTTAATCCACAGCTCTCCCTGCCAGTAGCCGGTGTCGCGAATAGAGCGGTTCATCTCATCGTACTGGCTCCTCGGGGTGCGAGAGCTTTGCAATATCCGGATATTCTTGGCCAGCGCCTCCGCCTCGTTATAACCTGTGATCGCGGTAAAGGCGGCATTGATGGTAATGATATTGCCCTTATGATCCTGCACGCTCATGGCTTCACTGGAGTTGTTATACACGGATGCTGCCAGCTCCAGCGATTCCTGCACCTTCTTCTGCTCGGTAACGTCCGAGTGGACGCCGCACATACGGGTCGGCAGGCCATTACGGTCGCGACTCACCACCTTACCCGTATCCAACATCCAGTGCTCTTCGCCGCTGAGGCTGATCAGCCGGTATTCGATGTAATGCTTCTGGGTCTCCCCCTTGAGGTGACGGTCGATGGAATTAAGCACCGCCATCCTGTCCTGGGGATGGATGGCATCGACCCAGATGCGGCTATCGCTGCTAAGCTTATCGAGATCGCACCCCAGCACCTTGGCGCACCAAGGGTTACGCCTGGTCTCATTACTCTTGATATCCCAGTCCCACATGCCGAGATCGCTACTCTCCAGCACCAGCGTCAAACGCTCCTGGCTGGTGCGCATCGCCATCTCCGCCCGCTTGTGCTCTGTGATATCGATAAGCCCGGCAATCACCATGTCCACCACGTTATGGTTACGGCGACAGGCCACCGTGAGATGGGTGTAGACTATCTCACCGTCCTTGGCGACGAAGCGCTTGTCCATCTCATAGGCATCAATCTCCCCCTTGAGCATGCGCTGAAACTCGGCCATATCCGCCTTAAGATCTTCAAAATAGGTCAGCTCGCTCCAGGTACGGTTAAGCAGCTCAGTCTCAGAGTATTTGAGCATCTTGCACAGGCGGGGATTGACCTTGACCCAATGCTGATCCACCGAGGTGATGGCGATCCCCATGTTGCCGACATTGAATTGGGAACGAAAAATAAAATCGTCCTGCAACTGGATCTTGGCATCTCTCTCAACCTCCAGGCGTCTGGCCAATAACATCCCCAGCAAGGCAGTTACGATGGGGAAGATCAACATCACAGGCGCGGCGATCTGCAGCAGGAGATCGACAAACATGGAGAAGGGAAGAATAAACAGCAGCGACAGGGTCGAGAAGTGCAGCAGGAAACCAAACAGATACAGCTCGAGAAAATTGAGATCGGCGATGGTGGTCTTTCGATAGTAACGCCACAGGCTACCAAACAGGGCCGACACCACAATCACTGTCACCCCCACCAACATGCCCTCTCCCCCCTGAAACATGCGATAGGCACAGGCTACAGATGCGGCGACGAAGGTGGGAAGGCCACCAAAAAAGAGGCCACTGATGGCCAACACCACGGAGCGGGTGTCGATAAATACCCCAGGCTGATATTCCCAAGAGGTCATCATGGTCAGCACGGTCACACTGCCGATGATCATCCCGATGATGAGACGCCACAACAGAAAATGCTCACGACGCTGCTGACGCGGTATCGCGTCATAGATAAATACCATAATCAACAAGAGCGCGGCATTTTGAGAGAGCGAAAATAACGTATCTTGATTCATACAAGTTTTAATTTTCTCGGGGCTAAGTTTTTTATTATCAACCTGATAACATCATTCAGAGTGTAGCAGAAGCCTCGAGAAAAATACCCACTAAATCATAATAAGCCAATGATTTTGAAAGCCTCTCGCGCTCCCCCCTAAGCCTTTGCCCTACAATACAAATCACCGTCTAACATCCATCTTGCAGTCCAAATCGCCTAGGGAGCGAACAGATGTAGCCAGCATGCTACAAAATTCCAACCGATTGCCGCAGTAATGCGGTTGATCTCCCTCGAAAACCCCTTATTATGAGCAAAATAAGGACGCGACCGCTGCAAGGAATCTGATGTTGCACCCCATCTTATCTCGGCAAATCAATTACCTCATCTCTGGCCTGATATTCATGCTGGCGCTTTTTAGCCTCACCGCCACCAGCCAAGAGCTGGATATAGCCTCTATCGATGGCCCGTCGACGCCGCTTAAGGTCAAGCTGGCCGCCGAAGATAACTGGGCCCCTTTTGCCGATCCCTATGGCAAGGGGTTATCCCACCGCCTAGTCAAACAGGCCTTTGCCCGGAGCAATGTCGACGTCGATAGTCTGGTTGTCTCCTATGCCCGCGGTGTCGTGATGACCAAACAGGGCATAGTCGATGGCGTCTTTAGTCTACATAAGGAGCGCAAAACTCAGGAGGCCTTTGTCTTCGGCAAGGAGCCACTGTTTACCACCTCAGCCTCCTTCTACCAAAATAATGCCCATCCGCTACAGGCAGAAGACAAATGGCACCTGCCCCAGGGACTGCTGGTCGGCATCATCAAGGGCTATGAATATGGCGATGAGCTGTCGCAGCTTAAGCAGCTCAGGCTAGTCGAGGTAGATAACCACAATCAGCTGATTAACCTCTTGCTGCTCAACCGCATCGATGCCGCCATCATGTACGACGAGGTGGCCAATCAATACCTTGGTCAGATGGGGGTCGCCAAGGTGATTAGCCGCAGCGTACACAACCACACAGGCGATCTCTACGTGGCCTTCTCCAAGCAGCGCCCCAACGCTCAGCTATTTGCCGACAAACTGGATCAGGGCCTCAAGGCCCTCAAGCAAGACGGCAGCTATCAGTCCATAATGAACAGCCTACAGGCGATCGCCAGCAAGTAGATCGCCAGCTAATCGCCCACTAGGGCCTGTTGATCTTTGCCGTTTGTTTTTGCAGCAGTTTGAAGGCGATTTATACAAGGCAGAGCCTGTGTCGTGTAGTCTTCTACACAAACTGGCGATAACGCTGTAGAAATGGCCTACAAACGCTGCCCAACGGGTTCACCTAAACGCGCGCTGCACTTTGTTGTTCGCCATTCACATAGAGTAACTATGCTTCATGGCTCTCGCCTCGCGCAAAACGCGTTTAGATTGAACAAAAATTAAACTTGAAAGATCAACAGGCCCTAGCAAGAAGTGCCGCGCCAGACTCAGAATATGCTATGCTGGCGCCTCTCCTAATATAGCGTTATTTAGCCCAGACTCCAGATGAAGCCAGACGATAAATTCAGCCCAACCTTTCACTTTCCGGTGCAGATCTACTACGAAGATACCGACTTCTCCGGCGTGGTGTACCATCCCAACTTTTTGAAATACTTCGAGCGCGCCCGCGAACATGTGATCGGCGCCGAACGATTAGCGGCGCTTTGGCAGCAACACGGCCTGGGCTTCGCCGTCTATCGCAGCGACATGCTCTGCCATGAAGGGGTGGAGTTTGCCGACGTAGTGGATGTACGCACTCGCTTCTACTTCGAGAGCAAGTATCGCACCGTCTGGCAGCAGGAGATCTGGCGACCCAATGGCGTCAAGCCAGCGGTCACCGCCCATATCGAAATGGTCTGTATGAATAAGGCGAGGCAGCTCTGCCCCATGACGCCGCCCCTCATTGAGGAGCTCAGTCGCCACTTCAGCCAGACCGTCAATCTCTGAAATCTGGATCTGTATTCAATCTAGCGCTTTATTAAATCTAGCGCTTTATTAAATCTAGCGCTTTATTAAATCTAGAGCTTTATTAAATCCAAGGGCCTTTATTAAAACCTAGGTCTTTTGAACCACCTTAGCCCAGCGGTCGATTCAATTTACGCCAGTGCATCTCAAGCTCTGGCGCTCGCATCGGTTTGGCATAGATCTCCCCCTGCACCTTATCGACCCCCATCTCTTGCAATAGCTCAAACACAGGCATCTGCTCGACACCCTCGACGGTCACCGAAAAGTCCAGCCCCTTGGCCAGCTCGACGGCGCTGCGAACGATATGCAGCGCCCGAGGATCGGACTCGATCCCGGTGAGAAAGGCCCTGTCTATCTTAACTTCGTCCACCGGCAGATGCTTGAGGTAGGCCAGCGAAGAGTGGCCGGTACCAAAGTCATCTATGGCCACCTTGACCCCGGCGCGCTTGAGGCGATTCAACACGGCCACTGTGCGCACCATGTCTGTCATCAGCTGGCTCTCGGTGATCTCGATCGACAACACCTGGGCGCTGAGCCCATGCTGTTTTAGACGGCTAATGATCCGCTCGCTCAATTGCTTCTCGCTCAGATCATCAATCGCCAGGTTAATCGCCAGCTGCAGGCGAATATCACTCTCCTGCCAGCGCACCTGTTGCAACAACACCTGATCGATCACCCACTGACTGAGCAAGCTGATCATCCCAGCGTATTCCAGCAGCGGGATAAACTCGCCCGGAGAGATGGGACCAAGCACTGAACTGTCCCAGCGGATCAGGGCCTCGGCATGGGTACAATCTCCGGTGGCCAGATTATATTTGGGCTGAAACACCAGGTAGAGCTCGTTCTGCTCCAGCGCCTTGGGAAAACAACTGACTATGGTCAACTGCCTGTGTTGACTGCGATCGTCTCCCTCCTGATAGGCGGCAATATAGTTGCTGGCGGACTTGGCCCGCACCAATGCCAAGTCCAGACGGCGCAGCATCTGGCTGACGTCGGCGTGGTGCATGGACAGGTCGAGATAGCCAAGTTGCAGCTGTAAATTGATCACTGTGCCTTTGATGCTGATGGGCTGCGCCAGCCCCTGCTGAAAGACGACAAGCTCGGCTTCACTCATGGGAGTATGAAAATAGATCAGAAACTCATCTTCATTCATCCGCGCCAGGATATCCTTGTCGCCGATGCGCCGCGCCAGCCGCTCGGCCAGGGCCTGCAGCAACTTGTCTCCCAGGGAGAAACCAAAGAGATCATTCACATAGCGAAAGCGGTGAATATCGATAAGCACAAACATCCCCTGAGTGAGGGGCATCTTACGGGTCAGTTTGGCCTTGAGGCCGACACGATTGAGCAGTCCGGTCAGCTTATCGCGCCCCTTGGGTGGCGGCAGCTGTTTCAGCAGGTGTTGCAGCTGCACATATAGCGGGATATAGCGGTAGGGAATGCTGGCAATATTGAGGGGCTGACGCACCTTATGTTGCTGGCTCAGCTGAGTCACCAGACGTTTAAGAAACTTGAGCTCAGTGCGCCTACGCCAGTACCAATAGATGATACCAGCGATGCCGATTGCTATCAGATAAACAATTAACCAAATCAGCTCAGTTGCCGTCACACTATCCCTAATGTTTTGATAGATAAAGAAACGACAAGACGGATCGGCAGACGCTGCCGACCGGGCCTTATCTATTCATAACTTAATTTAATCGAATGGTAGTTGTCGAGAAACTCATCCGATCCCAGATATTCTGGGCTCACGGGTAAACCACGCTTAACGAACACATCCAGGCGTTCTTCCAGCTCATGACCGGCGCGCAGTTCGCCCGTATAGAAGGCCGCCGCACGCACGAAGTCCAGATAGGTCACCTGCTCTGGCAGATAGGGAAGATCCGCCCAGCGCTCGACCACTTCCATCACCTCGGGAGAGAAGTCCCAGCTCTTGAGCACCGCGCGTCCGAGTGGTCCTTGCATCTTTCTCACCAGCGCCCTGAGTTGCTCTATGCTGGTAAACAGATGAGGATTGGCCTCGGCCTCGGTCAATACCGGCAAGGCACCGATATTATGCACCAGGCTCGCCAGGGTCAGGGTATCGTAGTTGAGCCCACAAGCCTTGTGGGTCTTGGAATACTTGAGTAGCAGGGCGCAGGCCGCCGAGGTCACCTCGATAGAGGCACGCCACACCTCGTCCATCACCTCCCAGACCATCTCATTGGTAGAGATGAACAGCTGCTCCATGGCCACAGAGGTCGCGATCGCCTTGATCTGTGTCAGGCCGATACGGGTCACCGCGGCATTGATGTTTTCCGCCTTTATACCACGGCTATACATGGCACTGTTGGCCACCTTGATCATACGGGCCGAGATGGCAGCATCCTGACCGATAATTTCGGCCACCTGCTTAGGGCTGGAGTCGGGGCGGGAAACCACCTCCTGAACGCGCATTGCTACCTCGGGCAAAGTTGGCAAGATCAGCGCATCTGCCTTTAACTTTTTAAGTAACCCCACCAGTAGTTGATGCTCGCTAGACATGCAAACTCCTTAATAAACCTATGCCCATATTGATATTGCCAGAGAGTATATCAGCACTCTTGCTAACCGTGATGGTAAAAATCGTCCATCCAGTTAAGAATTTGTGTAATTTTAGCTAAGTTTCAGATTATTGGTTATTAATTGGCTTAATTTTATCCTTCATCTCAGGTTTTGTCCTAGGCTATGGCGCACTGTCGATAAAATAAACAACTTCTAATTTGCATAAGCCTTGCCCCATTGAGTAAAATGCCCGCCCCAAGTTTGTTCGATACCTGTTAATTGAGAGAAATGATGTTTAAACCTGAGCTGCTGTCTCCTGCCGGGACCCTAAAAAATATGCGTTATGCCTTCGCATATGGCGCCGATGCGGTCTACGCGGGCCAACCGAGATATAGCCTGCGTGTCAGAAACAACGATTTCAAGATGGAAAACCTCGCAACGGGTATCCAAGAGGCCCACAGCCTGGGCAAGAAACTCTATGTGGTGAGCAACATCGCCCCTCACAACACTAAGCTCAAGACCTATATCAAGGATATGGAGCCTGTGGTGGCCATGCAGCCCGACGCGCTGATCATGTCAGACCCGGGTCTTATCATGATGGTGCGCGAGGCCTTCCCGGATCAGACGGTGCATCTGTCGGTGCAGGCCAACGCCATCAACTGGGCCTCGGTCAAGTTCTGGCAACAACAGGGGATCAAGCGTGTGATCCTCTCCCGCGAACTGTCACTGGATGAGATCGAAGAGATACGCCAGCGCTGTCCAGACATCGAACTCGAGGTCTTCGTTCACGGCGCGCTCTGCATGGCCTACTCGGGTCGCTGCCTGCTATCGGGTTATATCAACAAGCGCGACCCTAACCAGGGGACCTGCACCAACGCCTGCCGCTGGAAGTACGACGCCCATGAGGCGGTGCAGACAGAAACTGGCGACATTGTGGCGGTTAATCCTGAGGTGCAGATGCACAACCCAACCCTGGGTGAAGGTGCGCCAAGCAACGAAATCGTCTTGCTGCAAGAGGCGGGACGTCCAGGCGAATATATGCCGGCGTTTGAAGATGAGCATGGTACCTACATCATGAACTCCAAGGATCTGCGCGCCATCCAGCACGTGGAACGTCTGACCAAGATGGGCGTAGACTCACTGAAGATCGAAGGCCGTACCAAGTCCTTCTACTATGTGGCCCGTACCGCCCAGCTCTATCGCCAGGCGATCGAAGATGCCGCGGCCGGCCGCGAGTTTAATCCGGCGCTCATGTACCAACTCGAAGGACTGGCGCATCGCGGTTACACCGAGGGCTTCCTGCGTCGTCACGTACACGACGAATACCAGAACTATGATTACGGCTACTCCATCAGCGATACCCAGCAGTTTGTCGGCGAATTTACCGGTAAGCGTAACGCTAAGGGAATGGCCGAGATCGACGTGAAGAACAAGTTCTCCGTCGGTGACAGCGTCGAGCTGATGACCCCTCAGGGCAACATTAACCTGACCATAGAACACCTGGAAAACCGCAAAGGCGAGAGCGTCGAGGCGGGGCTAGGTTCGGGGCACTTCGTTTATCTGCCGGTACCGGCCGAGGTCGAGGTTGAGCGCGCCATTTTGATGCGTAACCTCACCGGTGAGCAGAGCACACGTCAGCCGCACCCATAAGTGCCAGCTAGCGTAAACACACCTAATAAATAGCCCGAGAATCTCGGGCTATTTTTTTACTCACGAAAAAGCGTCTAGCTCATTGCCGCGCCCTCTGTCTGCCACAGCGACAACTCACCCGGCTCCCGTGGCTTGCTCAATCAAGAGCGAAGAGGTTAATACTTGCGGTAGCCCCCTTGGCTCAAGATTTCCCTTTTGATACCAGAGATATAAGGGCACACCAGAGCGTTGATGTTTTGCCAGGAAACGGGTGTTCTCAGGATCGCCATCTGTCCAGTCGCCTAGCATCACCGCCGTGTTGCTGCGGGCGAAAGCGGCCTGGGTCGCCTGCCGCTCTATGGCCGTCTTCTCATTCACCTTGCAGGTTAAGCACCAGTCGGCACTGAAATAGACGAAGACATCCTGCTTTTTGACCAGGGCCGAGAGAGCCTGTTCATCGAACGCCATAACCCCTGAGGTCTCGGCATCCGCCTCAATCGCATTAGCCGCGCTCGCCGAATTAGCCGCCTTGGCGCTCATGCCGGGAGACACAGTCATCAGGGTCCCGCCTGTTATGATCAACACCAATACCAGAGGCCACCACGGCCTTTGGCGCCCCGTCTGTTGGAATAGTCCGGTGAGCCATAACCCCAGACTCAGCAGCAAGACCAGCAGTAGCGCAACAAGCACGTATTGATTGTCAGACTGCTGCATCAATACCCAGACCAGGCCTAGGGCAGTGTAGTGGCATAGTGAATTTGGCCACCTGAATAGACGAAGTGATAGACTCACTTCCAGAGAAAAGGTGGTAGAAATGAAGAACACAAGACCGACATACAGTGCAGAGTTCAAATTAGAAGCTGCGCAGCTGGTAACGAAACAGGGATACAGCATAACTGAGGCTGCAAGCGCGATGGGCGTGAGTAATTCAGCCATGCGTAAATGGGTAAACCAGCTTCGACAGGAGCAGCAAGGCGTATCACCCAAAGGCGCACCGCTCACCCCCGAACAACAGCGGATCCGTGAGCTGGAGAAGAAAATCCGCCGCATTGAAGAAGAGAACACCATTTTAAAAAAGGCTACGGCTCTCTTGATGTCAGACTCACTGAACAGTTCTCGTTAGTCGAGAAACTCAGGAAGAGCCATAGCGTAAAGCGGATTTGTTCAGTATTTAGTATTCACCGCAGCAGTTACAAGTATTGGCGAAGCAGACCTATCACCATTGATTCGAAGCAGATAAAGTTGCACAGCACTGAGGAATCCCCTGATAACTTTGAGATAAATCATGAAATTAGAGTGAACTTACACCTTGGAATGTGATCTGATTAAGCGCAAACAAAAAACAATCACGGACTTCCAAGGTGCAAGCATTAACTATCTTACATCAATCCCTCTATCAACATTGCCCAGAAATTCACCAAAAGCGTCTAAATACCCTCATGGTTGCCTGCCGGGCTCTCATTGATTCAGACCGTCTTACATTGACCGCTTTAGGTCGAAATTCACCAAAAGCGTCTAAATACCCTCATGGTTGCCTGCCGGGCTCTCATTGATTCAGACCGTCTTACATTGACCGCTTTAGGTCGTCATATTGATGGAACTCATGCGCAAACCAAACATTCGATTAAGCGTATCGACAGGTTGCTCGGCAACCATCATCTTCATCACGAGAGACTAGCGGTCTACCAATGGCATGCTAAGTGGTTACTGACACAGCACACCATGCCCATTGTTTTGGTGGATTGGTCTGATATGMGTGAAGGGCGCGAACTCATTGCCCTGAGGGCCTCTATCGCCATTAAGGGGCGTTCAATCMCCCTTTATGAGCGAACATTTCCCWTAGCGCTGCAAGGAACKCAAACTGCTCATAATCAGTTTCTCAATGAGCTTCATAGGGTGTTACCTGCAAACGTCACCCCGCTGATAGTCACCGATGCAGGGTTTCGTAATCCCTGGTTTAGAAAGGTGGAGCAACTTGGTTGGTACTGGCTCGGTCGGGCTAGAGGATTGAGTGTTTATCGCCTTCATCCCTTTGGCCGTCAATTTTCACTTAAAGCGCTCTATGCCAGAGCAAGTAGCCGCGCCAAGTATGTTGGTCGGGTAGCCTTATCGGTCAAGAAGCCTTTGCTCTGTGAGATGGTATTGTTTAAGGCACGAGGTAAAGGACGTAAAGGTCAGCGCAGTACGACGACCGACTGTCATCATACCGCCCAATGGACCTATGAGCTGACGGCAAAAGAGCCTTGGGC